>JBCDFX010000040.1:0-15932 GCA_039177155.1 Cyanobacteria bacterium P01_H01_bin.119 | reverse complement strand
ATCTATTTTTAGTGAAAAGCTGCTTCTTGCTACGCCGCCGGGATGTGGCCTTTACGGCTGTTTTGGCGGGAATTGCGTGGCATTTTAGCTATGCCTGGCGGCTGTCGCACAATCTATCTACGCCGATTGGGCAACTCGAAGCGGATATGCAGCGAAGCATCCAGGCCATCCAGGACGTTCCTCAACTACTGACGATTGATGCGATCTTCAACAGCATTGTGATTTATGTTCCCTTTAGCCTGCTGATTATTTTGCTGTGTCTGACGCTGATATCGGAGCGTAAAAGTCGTCAACAAGTATCGGCGCTAGCGGCCGAAGTGGAGGTGCTGGCAGCGGATTTAGAGCGCACCCGTATTGCCCGGGATATCCACGATTCCCTAGGGCATACCCTAACGACCCTCGATGTCCAGCTAGAACTGGCCCAAACTCTGCATACGGCTAATCCCGATCGCGCTCTGCGGGCCTTAAACCAGGCGAAAGGCTTATCTAACCAGTCACTTCAAGAGGTGCGGCGAGCAGTTGCAACCATGCGGCAAGGCCAGTTTGATCTCAGCGCTGCACTAGCCGCGCTAGTTGAGCAGATGACTCAAGTTCAGACCTTACACGTCAAAGCTCAAATCGATTTACCCCAACTGCCGCTGCAGGTGAGCCAACAGCTCTATTTAGTCTTGAAAGAAGGGCTTACCAACATTCAAAAACACAGCCAGGCATCTGCTGTAAATCTGTGGGCCCAGGCGACGCCAGATAGCATATCCATCGGCCTCTCGGATAATGGCATAGGCTTTGAGACAGAAGGGATAGGCTCAGGGTTTGGCCTACGCGGCATGCGAGAGCGAGTACAGCTTTTGCAGGGGCAAATGCAGATTCACAGCAGCGCTGACCAAGGCACCCTTATTCAAGTTACGATTCCACGATGATTCGGATTTTGCTGGTAGATGATCAACCACTTTTTCGGGAAGGACTGGCCTCCTTACTAACCCTGGAAGAAGACTTGGCGGTTGTGGGTGAAGCCAACCACGGGCAGGAAGCGGTTAAGCTGGCTGAGCAATTGCAGCCCGATGTGATTTTGATGGACGTGCGGATGCCGATCTGCAACGGCGTAGAGGCCACCCGCGCCATCCAGGCCCGCTTTCCCTGGATTCAGATTTTAGTGCTGACCACGTTTGATGAGGATGAATACGTATTTCAATCTTTGGAGGTGGGAGCCCTGGGCTATTTGCTCAAAAGTACGCCCGCCAAGCAGGTAGCGATCGCCATCCGCAACGTCCAACAGGGCTACAGCCAGCTCGGCCCAACTATCGCGCCTAAGGTATTTTCCCAGGTTAAACCACTCCCCAAAAGTCCTCAAGCCGACTGGCAAAGCGTCTTTAACTCCCGCGAACTGCAGATTCTACGCCTACTCGGACACGGGCACAGCAACCGGGAAATTGCCGCAGCCCTGCATCTAACGGAAGGGACGGTGAAGAATCATATGACAAACATCTTCTGTCAGCTAGAGGTGCGCGATCGCACCCAAGCCGCGCTCTGGGCTTACGAAAATCTATTCTGAGTCCCTTTTACTCTGAAAAGGGACATCTTTAACTGACGTAAATCCTGTTCTTAGTCCTGAGCACATAGGGCAGGAAGCGCTTGAACTACATTAAATAGCCAGTTCGATACTATCGCTTTGGTCAGATTGCGCCCTCCACCCAGCGTCGCTGGAATTGCTGGCACAGAAGCAATCTGACTCGCAGCCCCGCCGACCCCAGAACCGCCCAGAGCGCTGAGCATACGGTGGAAGACTACACCCAGTTTTTAGATACCGACGCTCTAGCCGGCAGACGCATTGGCCTGATTACGGATTTCATCGGCGGAAACCCAGAAGTAGATGCGCTGACAGAAGCAGCGATCGCATCTATGGAAGCCCAGAGCGCGATGGTTGTGCCCATTGACCTGCCAGAATTCTTAGAATCCACCTGGAGCTTTTTATCACCCGCCTGGGAGAATGAATTCAAACCCCAGATCGAAGCCTATCTCAGCACTCTACCCGAGGGCTATCCCAAGACTCTACAAAGCTTAATCGAGGCTAGTCTCAATCCGGCAATTGCTGATTCTGAAACACCCGTCAACCCAGCTCGAGTCGAAAGCTTTGTGGCGATGGCAGAAACCCTGGGGCTAGCGGATATTAGTTTGCTCTACAGCCTCTCAAACCAGTTGCCGATGGTGCGCCAAGCCCTGGTAGCTGTTATGGCTGATGAAGGGCTAGACGCCTTTATTTACCCTTCTATGAGCTGCCCCGCCAGTCCTATTTATCTACTGGAGTCTGACCCCACCTACATCTGCAAAGCTAGTGACCCCTACAGCGCCGGGTATCTGGCTAATGCTTCAGGCTTTCCAGATATCACGGTGCCAATGGGCTATACCGAGTCCGGATTGCCTGTCGGGCTCTCATTTATGGCCGAAGCCTACAGCGAACCTAAGCTCATCGGACTGGCCTATGCCTTTGAGCAAGCGACCCAAGCCCGAAGAACGCCTGAGACCACCCCGTCCCTGGCCGGAGAGCAGATTGACTATTGAGGTGCAGGCATAAAGCATACGACGATAAACCGCAAAGCGATCGCTCACCACAACAGATTTCCTCCTAAGCTGGTTCACGGCCGCCGAGCAGCGTTAGAGTAAAAGAGCACTGCCTTTTGTTCTAATTCCACTGCTTTCGGTTTCCTATGCCCAGAACTCAGCGCAACGATAACTTTATCGATAAGTCATTCACCGTAATGGCCGATATGATTTTAAAGATGATGCCCACCAAGCAGCAGGCCAAAGAAGCCTTTGCTTACTACCGCGACGGCATGTCAGCCCAAGCTGACGGGGAATACGCCGAAGCCATGGAGAATTACAACGAAGCTCTCCGGCTGGAGGAAGATCCCTACGATCGCAGCTATATCCTCTACAATATGGGCCTAATCCACGCTAGCAACGGCGAACATGACAACGCTCTGTCTCGCTACCGCGAAGCCCTCGACCTGAATCCGCGCATGTGCCAAGCACTAAACAATATGGCGGTCATCTATCACTATCGAGGCGAGCAGGCAGAAGCTAAAGGCGATAAGCAAGCCGCTGATGCTCTCTATGACGAGGCCGCTCAGTATTGGTTAGAGGCGGTTAACATCGCGCCAAACAACTACATCGAAGCACAAAACTGGATGAAAAATACCGGGCGCATGAAGGGCGAGGTTATTTGACGATGTCTATCGATCGCGAACAGGTACAAAAAGTTGCTCTACTGGCCCGCCTAGCGCTGACGTCGGAAGAGGAAGAACGTTTTACCGGTCAGCTTAGCGATATTTTGGACTATTTTGAGCAGTTGAGTGAGCTTGATACCGCCAATGTTGAACCGACAGCCCGGGCGATTGACGTAAAAAATATTACCCGCGCCGACCAGCTCGAATCCTTCGAGAACCGAGAGGCTCTGCTACAGGCAGCCCCCGAACGAGAAGAAGACTTCTTCAAAGTGCCAAAAATTATGGGCGACAGTTAACTGCTTTAATCGCCAACTGTCTAAGTCCGCGTAGTCCTCGTGCTACAGCTCAATTTTTTTATTTGCCAGAGGGTGAGCTTTTGTCGGGGGGTGAGTCTTTATCAGAGGGTGATGGGCTATCAGAAGGTGAATCTGATGAACTTTTTAAGTTAGCGGCCATTCTTAAGCAGTTTTGCTTGCCGTTGACCTGAAGCTCGTATTCAACGCTGTCCATCAATCGACTGAGGATTAACCAGCCATAGCCCCCTTCTTGAAAGGCTTTGGGATCTGGCGCATCGTAGGTCTCCAGTTCAAATCCCTCGCCAGAGTCCCAAACTTCAATACACAACTCCCCTGCCCTAAGCTCTAGTCGAATCAGTACCGGAATATTAGGCTGATCTTTGTGGGCATGGCGCACCACATTGGAATAGGCTTCCACTAGTACCAGGCGCAGACGATTTTCGACCTTGGGCCAGTCAACACCGTCGTCGAGTTCAACTTTGAGAGATTCAAGTAGCCAGTTTTCGACCACAGTTAAGAATTTCAGGCTGCTGGGCACATGGAGTTCAGTTTTCATCGCTTACAAGACCTCCAGAGCCAGAATAGTTTGGTCATCTTCCTGCTCAGCGTGAAAGGCTTCGAGCTGGGTTAACAATTTGTCTAAATCCAAAACTTGAGTCTGCTGTTTAAGCAGTTCCCAAAGACCAGCTTGCTGAAGCATCTGGGTACTGTCAGGTTGACTGCCTTCAGCCACGCTTGCCTCAGTAATTCCGTCACTGGTAATCAGCAGTGCATGACCCGGCGGAAGTTCAATTTCCCCGGCGTCAGCTTTCCAAGTCGGTAGGATGCCCAACGGTACGCCTCGCTTGTCTAAATAAATGGGCTGAGCCTTGTCAGGCTTATCGCTCAACTGCCCCTGATGCCAGGCCACAGGATAGACATGGCCCGCATTGGCATAAACCAGACGGTGTTGCTCAGGGCTGTAGCGGGCTAACACCATGGTGATAAAGCAGTTGTTGCTGACTAAATCGTCTGACAGTCCAGCATTTAGATTTCTCATTACGATATTGGGCTCGGGGGGAATTTCCTGGGCCAATTCTCGGCGCAGCACAGAAATCGTGCTCGCCATAAACAGGGCTGCAGGGACGCCTTTGCCCGATACATCGCCAACGGCAAGCCAAATATCGCCTTGAGGATGGACAAACACCTCAAAAAAGTCACCTCCTACCTCTCTAGCCGGACGACAGCGGGCTTGAATACGAATGCCGTCTAGCTCTGGCAGGCTTTGCCTGAGCAGATTGGTTTGAATTTGCCGAGCCACCGCCAGCTCTGCGCGCATTTGCTCAGTTTGGGCTTGAATGCGCTGATAAAGCTTCGCCTGAGAGATCGCTAAGGCAATTTGCTCAGAGACGCTTTGGAGAAGATCGATGGTTTCTTCGGTCCACGGTTCGCTACCTGAGAGCCGATGCAGGGCCGCGATCGCGAGACAGTTTTTTTGATAGGTCAGCGGTACGGCTAGGGTAGACACTTGGCCATCGCCCACGGGAGTATTGGCCAGAGCCACTTTTGCGTCGCTGATAATGGACGCCTGCCCAGTCCCATCAATGGTCCTCAGGGTCTCAAGAGAGGCCTTATCTAATGCCTCAGCGGTGTAGACATAGCGATCGCTGCCGATTTGATATCTGAGCGGATCCCCAGCTAGGGTTTCTACAGGATGCAAAATAACGTGATCGGCGCCGAAGGTGCTGCCCAACGTCGCGGTAATGGTAGGCAACATGCTGGCATAGTCGAGGGATTCTCGAATCGCCCGCATCACATCATTAAATAAAGACTCCCGGCTTAGGGCGCGGCGCAGGGTCAGGGTGCGCTTTTTCAGCACTCGGTAGGTTTCTGCCGCCTGCATCACCACTGATTTAAGCTGATCGGGGTTCCAAGGTTTGGTGATGTACTTAAACACCTTGCCCGAGTTAATGGCCTCAACCAGGTCTTCAACGTCGGTGTAGCCCGTTAGCACAATCCGAATCGTATCGGGAAATCGCTCAACCGTGCGGCTGAGAAACTCTGTGCCGTTCATTCGGGGCATGCGCTGATCGGAGATGATGATGGCCATCTCTCCCTTCTCTTCGAGCGCTGCCAGCGCCTTAAAGCCGTTTTCGGCCTTAAACACGTTGAAATCGCGTCTAAAAGTTCGATACAGCAAATCTAAATTGTCTGGCTCATCGTCAACGACCATGAGCTTGAGCTTCGCGGCCAAATCTTGGCTCATGTTAGCGTCCTTAGCTGTAGGCGTTTCCCCATTCCGTTAAACATCAGAGGAACAAGCGCGGGATTTAAATCCGCTTCTATCATTCCCTATTCCTGATCAGATATTCTAGGCAGCCGGGCTTTTTTTCAAAAAATAGCGCCGTTTGATCCTAGCTGTCAGAGAGATTCGCTATGATTCAGTGGCCTAGATTAGCTGGAGAGGAGCTGATGTTTAAGTGGAATACACCGATCAATAACGCACATCGTCATAACACTAGCCAGAATCGGCGCAAATCTAGCAAATCTGGACTATGCTGGGCTGTCGGCTTGGGTACCCTGATTGCTGGCCTGTGGAGCTTGGGAAAGCCCGCCAGCGCCACTAATCTCAGCATTAGCGAGCTGCAATCGGAACTGGATTTAGCGCTATGCCTCAATGAATGGCCCTATGCGTTGGCAGTGATTGATCCCTTAATTTCTTCTCCAGAGCTGACCCCAGATGATCGAACAGCGCTGGTTCAGCTCCGCCACCAGCTTCAACGCTATGCTACTATCCGCGCGGTCATCCCGCCCGCTCCGGAATGTGATGCGGTGTTAGCTCAAACCATCGCTGAAGACAGTGTTCGATTTTCGTCCGACCGTCCCTTGGACTGGGCCGGGTCAATTTATGCCCTGAGCAATGAGGGCGCGCCTCGCCCCAGCGATAATCCCTTGCCGCCGCGACAGTTTCCGCCCCAGGTTGCTCTTGATCGGCAAAACGAGCCGATTCCATTGCTGAGTCCAGCAACGCCTGTTGATCTGAGCAATGGCTCTAATGTGGCTGACGGTGCGGTGAGTACGGGCTATCAAACGTTTAGCTTTCTGGCTGGGCTGGGCGATCGCATCAGTCTTGAAGTGGATGTAACCGAAGTTCTTCCGGGGGCTCTATACACTGATGATGACTCCCAACTGTTTTTGTTTGATCACAACGGCAGGCTGCTGGCTGAGAATGATGATCTCAGCGGATTGCAGTCCAGCATTTTAGACTTTGTTGTGCCTGAAACGGGCTATTACTACGCTGTGGTAACCACCTATAACAATGATCCGATTTTAAATGATGAGCAGGTCATTGCCGGGTGGAGCGATAACGGCGGCAGCAATATTGAATTTACCCTCACTATCAATGGCGTCACGCCCACCGCTCGGCTGCTTCGCCCGACCATGCCCCAGTAAGCGTCTCAGGGGGATGACATACGGAGGTTTGTCCGAAATCGCTCCGCCAAATTGAGTAGAAACACGACAGATACGGTCTCTAATAGTTTGTGCTCTCCGTGGATTAACCATAGCTAGTCTGAGGTGAGGGCGTTAAGCTGAGAGCAGTTTAGTGATAAAGCCGATTTAGGGCTGGCTAAGGCCATTTAAAGCCATTTAAACTTTATTTTTATGGTTTTTACAGTATTTGACCTTGGCAAACCCTAGCCCTCTAACGATACAATGCAGTACTTAGTGGAGAGCGTTGTCGCATCTAAGCTGTCGTTTTGTGTAGCCTTTACCGGAATGGCCTTTTGCGGCCAGCCGTCAGGTTTAACCCAGTTCAGTTGGACCAGATATTTAGTTACGCGGCTGTGACATCTCTTAGTAGGGTCCACCCGTCGGGGCATCTGAGGCTGAACGCAGGTGAGGTTTTAGATAGGTTTTTAGCATCTATGCAATCTCGATCTACCGAACGTCATACTCCGGAATTACCTGAGCAGCTTTTGGATGCTGTATCCGGCCTGATCGAGCGTCACGAGGGTGAGCGCCACGATGAGCCTGGTGCCGCGACGCCGGCTGTTACCTCATCTGACCCTTTCCCTTTTGAGGGGCACTACGTGGGGCAAATGATCATGTTGGCCGATGCAGCTACCGTTTCTCGCTATTTGGATGCGCATCAGGGCTGGTTTCGCCGCTGTGCCCATCCGATGACGGCAGATCCCCTAGGGGAAACAGGCTATGCCATTACTGTAGGCCGATTTGGGGCGCTGGATTTTGAGGTGGAGCCCAAAATTGGACTTGATTTGCTGCCTCAAGATCAAGGGGTGTATCGGATTCGGACTTTAGCAGTGCCGGGATATGAGCCCGACTGCTATATGGTTGACTTTAACGCTGAGATGCACCTACAGGAATCATCTGAGTCTGATGAAAACGGGCATATATTTACCCAGGTAAAATGGGAGCTACATTTAGCAGTTTGGATTAATTTTCCTCGATTTATTCAGGTTTTGCCGCGATCGCTAGTTAAAACATCAGGAGATCGTCTGCTAAATCAGATTGTCCGTCAGGTTTCTCGGCGGCTGACCCGTAAAGTACAGGAAGATTTTCACACTAGCTTAGGGCTACCCTTGCCGAAGCTGGAAAAGCGTCACTTCTGGCAGCGTTAATCTTTGCATTATTTTTTGGATGTCGGATCTTCGACCCGGTAGCCAAAGTCTGAAAGTTGCTGCCGGGACTGCCGCCAGCGGGGCTGCACCCGGACAAATAGCTCTAGGTAAACTTTGCCTACAACCAGTTTTTGAATCTGCTGCCTAGCACCGGTGCCGATGGCTTTGAGCAGGCTACCCTTTTTGCCGATTACAATGCCCTTTTGAGACTCCCGTTCGACATGGATAGTGGCCAGAATGCGGGTGAGGCTGGGGTCTTCTTCCACCCGATCGATGGAAATAGCAACCGAGTGGGGCACTTCCTGCCGGGTTTGAAGTAATAGCTGCTCTCGAATCAGCTCCCCCATAATAAATCGCTCCGGCTGGTCGGTGACTAAATCAGGCGGGTAGTAGTATGGGCCGAGTTCAAGCTGATCAGTTAAAGCAGTCTCCAGCGCCTTTAGCCCCTCTCCCGTCAGGGCGGAGAATTTTAGACAGGGCCAGTGCTGAGCGTCTGCCAAGACTTGATAACTGGCATCAAGCTCTGCGGTAGCCTCCTGCCGATCGGCTTTATTGATTCCCAATAAAATGGGGGTCGAGCTTTGGCTAAGCAGCTCAGCCACAAAGCGATCGCCCCGCCCTGCCGCTGCCGAGCCATCTACCACAAACAAGGTGGCATCAACCTCAGCGATCGCGGCCCGCGCGGTCTTTACCAATACCCTCCCCAGTTCGTGGTGGGGCTTGTGAATGCCGGGGGTATCGACAAAGATGATTTGAGCGGCGTCGGTTGTCAAGATGCCCCGCAGACGATTGCGGGTAGTTTGGGCCACGGGGGAGGTGATGGCTATTTTTTGGCCCACCAGCCGATTCATTAGCGTCGATTTACCCACATTAGGGCGCCCCACAATGCTGATAAATCCTGACCGAAAGTCCTCTGGCGGAGTGGGTATTTCTGAGTCGCTGAGGGTCATCGGCTAGTGTCCAGCGATATGCACAACCACCTCGCGGCGCTGAGCGCGATCGCGATGTTCCCAAAGATAAATACCCTGCCAGGTGCCCAGGGCCAGTCGCCCGTTCATCACTGGAATTTGCTCCGAGGTGTGGGTTAGGGCAGTGCGAATATGGGCGGGCATATCGTCTGGGCCTTCGAGGCTGTGGCGATAGCGCCGCTGTTCGGGCACTAAATCAGCCAGAAAGTCAGCCATATCGGCCAAAACATCGGGATCGGCGTTTTCCTGAATCACCAGGCTGGCCGAAGTATGGCGCACAAATAAACTGCAGAGCCCGGTTGTGATCCCGGAATCTTGAACGGCTGCCTGCACCTTTTGAGTGAAGCGACCCAGCGATTTGGCCTGGGTTTGCAGGGTTAGAGTGGTCTGATAGTGAATGGTTTCGTTTTGAGTCAGCGTCATTGCACGGGTCTTTTTGAGGCCATGTCTTAGGATACTGCGGGTGGGAGATACTGCGGGCAAGGTCGGACTGATGAGGGGCTAGGGATTGAGTCATCTACACCGTCACTAATGTTTAAGCAGGTTAACAATCTCGCGAGCGATCGCGCTATTTCCGTCAGGGTTCAATGACGCAGACTGTCGCGGCGGATTGGGAGACTCGTCCAAAAAGCTCCAGTCCCCTGCGAAAAACTGAGCTGGGTCTAAAATCTGGTGCTGGGCATAGTTCTGAATTCCGCTTAGCAGCAGCTCAGCTTCGGCAAAATCTTGACGGGGCAGGGTGACAACTGGCACCCCAAGTCGGCAGGCTTCGGCAAAGGTGCTGTACCCCGGCTTAGAAACCACTCGACCGCAGAGGGGCATTAGATCTACCGGACGGTAGGCCCGATCGGTATAAACCGTGAGATTGGGCAACTGTCGGGGAGCCGATTGATCAAAGGTAATAAACTGCCACTTTGGGAAATTTAGCACGGCACTGTAGGGGATTTTGTGCAGGCCCAGTCCACCAAAGGTCAGCAATGCCGTGCGCTCCGGCGGCGTGACAATGCCCAGATGGGATCGCAGATGATGAGTGTCGTAGCGCGGGGTGCCCCCGGTTAGCCCCACATCTGTGATCGTGGGAAATGCCGTCATGGGTTCATGAAAAGGTAGCCGAAATAGGCGATCGCAGCGCTCAAACTGAGCTGCAATCCAGTCGGCAATGGCGACAAACTCGCCGCCCCAAGGCCGATAGATAAAATCCCAGCCAAAATTGCTCATCATCCAGCACGGTACGCTGGCCGCATCCGCGATCGCAGTCGCTAAGGGCGGAATATCAGCTAAAACCAGTCCGACCCGCTGCTGCCGCAGGAAATCACGCTCTTGTTGAATCAGATCTGAGGCCTGCCGTTGAATCTGTCGAAGCTTTTGCAAAGTGGCCGCCTTATCCATGGTGAAGCTGTCAGTTTGCACCACCCCGACATCTAACGCCACGGCGCGATGGACCGCCCCACTGCAGTAGGCCGACAGCAGCCAAGGGGGCGCGGTAGTCGCCAAAATAACTGGAATATCGGGGCACAGCTGCCGCACGGTCGCCGCAACTGAGACGGCCCGGGTTGTATGGCCAAAGCCGTGATTGGTCGTCGCGACGTAGAGGGAGCGAGGGGACATATCGCGTTAAAGAGGTGCGATTGACAGCGCGATTTCCGTTATTGTAGCGATCCAAGAATCGAAACTTTCAGGGAGGAATTGGGCAAGACTAAAGCAGTCATATGGAATATCGCTTGCCATGGCTCTCTCCCACTCTCATAGCCGTCGGGACCAGTCCCTGTAGCCACAGCATCGTCGTTGAGAACCGCGGCGGCAGCCTTGAATGTGTATCCTCAGAGCGTGAGGGAACAACATTTGTGATTAAGATTCCAAGGCATCAACCAAAGTCTGAGGCGGATGGCGCGGCTCACCACACTCCTGATGCATCGGTTTTAGCCTAATAGAGTTGCTGTAAAACAGTGAGTCAACAAGCGAATGTTGTTCGAGTCTATGGGGCAATTCGACATTGATCACCTCGTTCTGTATCGGCACCTCATCGGGTATCCACGATGCGGATTTTCTTCAACTTCTTTCAAAAGCGTGAACCTATCGAATGTGTCTTTCAACGACGTGGATCTAGGGCACACTGACTTTTCTGAAGCTTTTCAATGTGCAATCGAATCCTTAGTACTGGCAGAGGATAAAAAAGAGGTTTCTTAATTTCTTGAGATCGTTCAGTTCGACTAAGGGCGCTCTGGTGTAACGAATTAATAAGCCTGCCGGGTTTCTTCTAGTCGTTCTCAGAAATCGAGGGCTGAATAGATGTAGATTTTTACGTCTATTACCGAGGCGTTCACTATGAGTCGGCAGTCCCAGGCAGAATCTATCATTCGCTCCCACGTGCTTTGGGCAATGGGGGGCGGACTGATTCCCATACCGCTAGTCGATTTCGCTGCGGTTACTGCGATTCAGCTTGAAATGCTGCAGCAGTTGGCAGAACTGTATGGCGTAGAATACTCCCGCAGCACAGGCAAAGCCTTCGTGTCAGCTTTAACTGGAACGACCGTTGCTCGCCTTGGGGCCAGCATGATTAAAGCCATTCCCGGAGTGGGCAGCGTTATTGGTGGCGCGTCGATGTCAATTACTTCTGGAGCGTCTACCTATGCAGTGGGGCAAGTGGCCATCAACCACTTTTCCAACGCCGGAAACCTCAGCAATTTTGTCGAAGACCAAGTGAAACAAGCTTATGAGTCAGCTTTTGCTCGGGGTAAAAACTATGTCTCTGATTTGGAAGATGAGCAAGATGCCGCCCAAGACGTTTACAGCGCTCTGGAAAAGCTCGGCAAGCTAAAAGAGCAGGGCATCTTGACTGAGGATGAATTTCAAGTCAAAAAGCAAGAATTACTGGCTCGCCTTTAAGGGCTGTCATCAGATGTAGCAATCTGTTAAAAGATTCAGGCAGGTCGCGAGTTAAATTGCTTTTATGTTAATCACTCCAGCGATAATAGATGCCGTGAGCAATCTGACTAAAGACACGAATACTGCGGTTATCAATAAATTCAGTATGGTTCGATAACGCTATGGATTCTCAGACCATCATTTTCTTGATTTTTGGCCTAGTTCTTTCAGTCTCCGGCGTGAGCATAATTATTTGGTTAGGTGAGAGAGCAACTCTAGAATGCTACCGCCTTACGGCAAACCAGGTCACTTGCACGCTAAAACAGAGCACCCTGAGAAAAACGAAAACGCGATCGCTGGAGAAAAATCAACTGCAAGGAGCAGAGGTTGTGCGTCACCGCGACAGTGACGGCGACTCTGTTTATAGGCTTGAACTATTAACTGATTCTGGGCGGATACCGCTGACCCAGCTTAAGAGCTCAGACAGGCGAGGAAAGCGCCGCAAGGCGGAAATAATTAATGGATTTTTGTCAAATCCTGAGCAGCAAACCCTAAAGATCGTTCAAGACGATCGCTGGTTTGCGCTTCTGCTCGGTGGGGGGCTAACTGCAGCAGGTTTGCGCCTATTGATAGGCGCGCTAGAGGCGCTCTCAAGACAGTAACTCCGCCAGCTCCAGCCACCGCTCTGTCGAACTGTCAATTTCTGCCGTCAATGCCGCTAGTTTCTCCGTTAGCGCTTGAAGAGTTTCATAATCATCCGGCGGGTTTTGATAAAGTTCTTTTTCGATCACGGCTTTTTCCGTCTCCATCTCCGGAATTTTGTCCTCTAGCATTTCGTACTCACGCTTTTCTTTGTAGGAAATTTTGCGCGGACGATTAGTGCGGCTTGTATTACTGTCCGCTGTGGGCGGTAGTGAGGAATCTTGGGGCTGACCGATTGACTCGCTAGCCGACTGGCTGGCTTTAGCGATCGCCTGCGCTTCAGCTTCTTGAGCCTGCTTAAACGATATATATAAAGAGTAGTTGCCTGGATATTGCCGAATGTCTCCGGCTCCCTCAAAGGCAAACAGCATTTGCACCGTGCGATCTAAAAAGTATCGATCGTGGGAGACCGTAATCACGCAGCCGTTGAAGCCTTCTAAGTAGTCCTCTAGCACTGCCAGGGTTTGCACATCGAGATCGTTGGTTGGCTCGTCCAAAATCAGCACATTGGGGGCTTCCATCAGCACCTGCAGCAGAAACAGTCGGCGCTTCTCGCCACCAGAGAGCTTGTGAATGGGCGCATACTGCTGATCGGGGGGAAATAGAAACCGCTCCAGCATTTGTGAGGCGCTAATCTGGCTGCCGTCAGCGGTCGTAACATAGCTGCCGATATCTTTGATGTAATCAATCACTCGCTGATCTTGGTTAATGGCCGCCAGCAGGTGGTCAGAGTGCTGGTCAAAATATCCGATATGGATAGTGCTACCGATTTCTACCATGCCCATATCTGGCTGAATACGCCCGGTGATAATGTTCATCAGGGTAGATTTGCCCACTCCGTTGCCGCCGATAATGCCAACGCGATCGCGGGGAGAAAATTTGTAAGTGAAGTCGCAAATCAAGGGGCGATCGCCATAGGACTTGCTTACCCCAGTTAGCTCAATTACTTTTTTGCCGATCCGCCGCCCCGGTGTGGCCATCTCTACTTTGCCCTGGACCTGCTTAAACTCCCGCTCCTGCATCTCCTCAACGCGGCCAATACGAGCTTTTTGCTTGGTGCTACGAGCTTTGGCACCTCGCTTTAGCCACTCCAGCTCTCGGCGCAGCAGGTTGGCGTGTTTGCGCTGGTTGCCGGCTTCAACCGCTTCGGCCTCGGCCTTCTTTTGCAGAAAATACTCGTAGTTGCCCTCATAGGTAATCAAATCGCCCCGATCAATTTCCAAAATGCGGTTAGTCACCTGATCTAAAAAGTAGCGATCGTGAGTGACCAGCAGCAGCGCGCCCCGGTGCCCGCTGAGGTATCCCTGTAGCCAAGCTACCGACTCCGCATCTAGATGATTAGTTGGCTCGTCCATCAGCAGCAAATCTGGTGCGGAGAGCAGAGCTGTAGCCAGAGCGATACGCTTACGGTATCCGCCCGATAGGGAGCCGATCCTGGCGTCAAAATCTTCAATACCCAGCTTGCTCAGCACGATTTTGGCGCTAGTTTCCAAGTCCCAAGCGCCCATAACTTCCATTTGTTCAGTGACCGTAGCAAGCTGACCCATAAGACGATTTAACTCGTCTCCTTTAGCCTGCGCCATGCGGTGGGATAGGGCTTCGTACTGGCGTACCAGCGTCATCTGCTCAGTGCTATCGGCAAATACCTGCTCTAAAACGGTTTTATCGTCGTCTAGGTCGGGCTGCTGAGGCAGATAAACGACCGTCGCTCCCGGATTTACCCAGCGATCGCCCCCGTCAATTGGTTCCAAACCCGCAATCATCTTCAGCAGCGTAGACTTGCCAGAGCCATTGGTGCCAATTAGCCCGACCTTATCATTATCTCTAACACTGAAGCTGCCATCGTTGAGGATGGTTTTGATACCAAAATCTTTGTTGACAGATTGAAGGGTCAGCAGACTCATAATGCCTTTAAAGAACTAAGCTGCTGCGGACTGCTCAGGCTGCCGCAGCAAAGGAAATCCCAGGGCCTTCCGCTGCTCTAGATAAAGCTGAGCTACTTTGCGCGCTAGGCTCCGCACCTGACGAATATAGCGAGTCCGCTCCGTCACCGAAATCACACCCTTAGCATCGAGCAGATTAAACGTGTGAGAGCACTTCAATACGTAGTCATAGGCCGGAAGCACCAGCTCACGCCTCATTAACGCTTCAGCCTCTCTTTGATAGAGATTGAACAGCGTAAACAACATCTCCGAATCAGAGGCTTCAAAATTATACGTAGAATGCTCAACTTCACCCTGTAGATGAACATCGCCATAATTTAGCGACTCATTCCACTGAATTTTGACGATCGCATCTACTTCCTGCAAGTACATCGTTAACCGCTCCAACCCATAGGTCAGCTCGATGGAAACTGGATGACAATCAATTCCTCCACATTGCTGAAAATACGTGAACTGAGTAATTTCCATACCGTCAAGCCAGACCTCCCAGCCTACTCCCCAAGCGCCAACAGCCGCATCTTCCCAGTTGTCTTCCACAAAGCGAATATCGTGATCCTCAGGTTTAATCCCCAGCGATCGCAGCGAATCTAAATAGATCTCTTGAATATTCTCAGGAGAGGGCTTAATTAAGACCTGATACTGATAATAATGCTGAAACCGATTAGGATTTTCTCCATAGCGACCGTCAGAAGGTCGTCTGCAAGGCTCCACATATGCAACAGACCAGGGTTCTGGTCCCAGGGCTCTTAAAAATGTATGAGGACTTTTAGTACCTGCACCTTTCTCTATGTCATAGGGTTGCACAACCAAACAACCACGGTCCGACCAGAACCGATGCAGCGTTGCCATCACAGATTGAAAATTCATGTGCGCCATTCTCAGAAGACTTATCCCTCAGGGATCATTCTCACCCGAATAAGCAAAGGCTGCACAATCGAAATCAAGATTAATCTTCAGCTTCTTAGATTTACGTGCTAAGACACAGAAACACAGCCATCGACCATAAGAAAGGCAGAGCAGTAATCCGCTGCTCAAACTTAACAAGCCTGTTGTCAGGAGTAGCTAAAAGCAGCGCTATACGGAAATTACAGCCATTCCGATATTTCTCATTTAACTAGTTGACAGTGAGTGTGAGCTTGGTTATATTTATAAAGCACTCAAAACAAGGCCCCACATCAGTGCGGCCAGTTTGAGTCAAGTACCTAGACAAATCAATAGCTTGAAAGTCAGCGAGAGTATAAAATACCTCGTCAACAGCTTAAATTTTCACCATTCTAGCATGGCTATTAGCTAATAATTTATTGGTTATGAAGCTTGT
>JBCDFX010000039.1:0-16040 GCA_039177155.1 Cyanobacteria bacterium P01_H01_bin.119 | reverse complement strand
GCGGGCTATAGCTTTAAGGAAGGTCGAGTAATTGAATCTACCCGTGGGGAGGTAACGCTCTAATGACGGCAACTCAACCTAATCCGCTTAAACCTTTTGGTTTTTCAACCGATACAGCAATTCCGGTTAACGCCGTCGAAACCTCGCTAAATCCTACTTCTTGGTGGGCCGGAAACCTGCGTTTTGCCGACCTATCCGGCCGGCTGCTGGGGGCTCACGTTGCCCACGCCGGACTAATTGTGCTGTGGGCGGGGGCGATGACTCTATTTGAGCTATCTCGCTTTGACCCTAGCCTGCCGATGTATGAGCAGGGATTGATTTTACTGCCCCACCTAGCGACGCTAGGGATTGGGGTCGGCGTTGGCGGAGCCGTTGTCGATACTTACCCCTACTTCGCCATTGGTATGGTGCATTTGGTGGGCTCTGCTTTCTTAGGCGCAGGCGGTATTTATCACGCCGTTCTGGGCCCTGAGAAGCTCGACACTAAGGGCTTCGGCTACGACTGGGCCGATAGAGACAAAATGACCACTATTTTGGGGTCACATTTGGTGCTGCTGGGCGTCGGCGCTTTGCTGCTGGTGATTAAAGCGGTGTATGCCGGAGGACTGTTTGATCCGGCGATCGCTGATGTCCGCATTGTTACTCAGCCCACCTTTAATCCTCTGCGGATTTTTGGCTATGTCGTCGGCATTACCCCAGACGGCTGGACCCTAAAGGGCATGGCTGCGGTCAATAACCTAGAAGATGTTGTGGGCGGTCACGTCTGGATCGGTGCCATCTGCATTTTGGGGGGCATTTGGCATATTCGCACCCAGCCCACCCGCTGGGCTAGGGGCCTATTTGTCTGGTCTGGGGAAGCTTATTTGGCCTACAGTCAGGCCGCTTTGGCCTATATGGGCTATTTTGCCGCCTACTTTGTCTGGGTCAACGGCACGGTCTATCCCGAAACCTTTTATGGCCCGGTTGAGACTACTACGGTAGACGGCGTGATTACGCCGCGAACCTGGCTAATGCTGTTTCAGGCTATTTTTGCCAGTTTGCTGCTGGCAGGTCACTTCTGGCACGGTTTGCGGGCGCGGGCGATCGCTTCGGGCTATAGCTTTAGCGAAGTAAAATTTAACCCCGGCGCTATCTACGGCGATCGCCAATTCAACGATCAGCCTATGTTTACGGGTATTATTCAGCCCCCCCAGGATAATCCTCAAATCGGCATGCTAGACACCCCTATTAGCGCCAGTCCGCTAACTCAAACCTGGGTGAAAAATTTACCGATTTATCGCCGCGGCCTTTCGCCCATTGCCCGGGGACTAGAAATTGGCATGGCTCACGGCTATCTGCTGCTGGGGCCGTTCCTAAAGCTGGGGCCGCTGCGCAACACTGACCAAGCTCTCCTTGCCGGATTAGGCAGTGCATCTGGATTAGTGATCATTCTTAGCGTTTGCCTGTTTCTGTACGGCGGCGCAGTCTTTCAGGGGCGAACCAAACCCAAAGGCGACCTGCCGATCAATATCCAAACCTACAAAGACTGGAGTTTTTTCACCTCTGGATTCTTGATTGGCGGTTTGGGTGGCGTGGTTTTTGCCGGCTTTATTCTGTATGAGATTGGCCGGGCAGGACTGGCCTAACTCAAAAGCCGCCTAATTCAAAAGCGGCCCCGGCGATGGGTTCGTACAGCCTCTATCCGCACGACAATTTCAGCCCTGCGTGCCTAAAATCGGCTGTTGTACTCTCCCGACCCATCGCCTTTTTTAACCCTGTTTACTTTAATTAGATCTTAAAATGACGCTTCCCTTATTAAACTATGCTCCGACGAGTCAAAACCAGCGGGTCAAGTCCTTTGAAGTACCGGGCGATGAACAGCCCTGGCAGTACACCTTAGAAAATTTACCCACTGAGTCCGAGATGGACACCGTAATCAGAGCGGCTTATCGACAGATTTTTAACGAGCAGCAGCAGCTCAAAGCCAACCGACAAATAGCCCTAGAATCACAGTTGCGAAACCGGCAGATTACCCTGCGTGACTTTATCCGTGGGCTGCTGCTGTCGGATTCTTTTCGTCGCCTCATCTATGACGCTAACAGCAACTATCGGTTTGTAGAACTCTGCATTCAGCGGGTGCTGGGGCGCTCGGTGTATAACCAGAAAGAGAAGCTCACCTGGTCAATTGTGCTGGCAACTCAGGGCATTCAGGGATTTGTTGATGAGCTGCTGGAGAGCGACGAGTACCTCGACAACTTTGGCTACGACACCGTGCCCTATCAGCGGCGGCGGATTTTACCCCAGCGAGCCACAGGGGAGCTGCCCTTTGCCCGCATGGCTCGATATGATCAGTTTCACCTTGATCAGCTCTATCGGTCGGGGCAGCTACGCCGACCTAATCCGAACATTGTTGATCGCAGCGCCACAGTCTACCGCAGGGTGCTGGTCTTGCTGCCAACGGCTGCTGTAGCGCTCCTGCTGGTGACGCTGACGCTGGTGGCTTCTCCTTAGTAAGATTTATGTCTCGTGACTGCCTTTGATTAAGGGGGCAGTCACACACTGTTCTGATGCTTTAAAAAACCCATTAAAATCTCCAATGAAAACTCCCTCTAATCTTTCTTCAAATCAAACCTACAAACCTTGGAACGCGTCTTGGAACACGGCTCCCCTAGAGCCTGAGATCTCCGAAGCGCGATCGCAAGAGCCTGCACCGCTCAGCCTTTTTCGCCGGGCAGAAGTGTGGCTAGGACGCTTTGCCATGGTGGGATTTATGGCAACCGCGGCCCTGGTTGCGCTGCAGGCTACCGCGTAGGAAAGCGTTAGTTTGCCACCGATTTATCGATTCGTTGCTGAGCCATGACTCCATCTATTTCCGTTGCCTGCGGTTTTTTGGGCGGCACTATCTTGTCGGCTAAAGGCGGCTACCGCGTCTTACAGCACCCTCGACCGGATCGAATCTTTAATCGGATTGCAGATGCCCGCTGGTTTCTGGCCATTAGCTGGTGCGATCGCTGCCCCGATCCGGCGGGTATTTTGACCCATGATGGGCAGCTTTCGTTTCAAAATCAGGCGGTGCTGACTGTTGGCGAAACAGACTTTATTCCACTGGCGCAGCGGCAGCCCATTTTTGAAATCAGCCGTACCCTAGCCCCCGGAGAGTCGGCGCTTTACACAATTGAAAAATCCAGCGATCGCCCCGGCACTCAAATTAGCGGCGAGTCCCTATCCGATCGCCTAACATCTAGTCATCAGATGTCTAGTTATCAGTCACCCAATTATCAGTCACCCAGTTATCAGTCACCCAGTTATCAGTCACCCAGTCACCAGATCAATATTCAGGGCATCGAAATCGATCCCCGCTATGGCAAAGTTGCCCTTGTTAAGGCTGTCGGCATGGGACCGTTGCCGCAGCGATCGCCTTTTTAACCCAGTCGTTAAAACACGCTAATTTTATCCTTCAGGCGGGTAGTACAGCTCATTGTGCAGCCGCCAGCCCGTGACCTGTTGGAGATAGCGATGGGTACTAAGACCTAGCTTACGAGCAGCCTGGGCCACGTCTCGGTAGTTGAGCCCTAAGCGATCGCACAGCTCTCGCTGGCGCAGGCCGACGGGTTGAGACGGGTCTTTAGGCTTCATGAGACATTCTGGAATTAAAAGATTTGAAAATACGGGCAATGCGCTCAGTTAAACGAATAAACCTGGCCTGGGCCAGATACTGGGGTATTGAGAAGCCTGAGAATACCTGCTCTGCTGAAGAAAACTGCCACTGCTGCTGCTGTCTATCAAAACCCCAGGCGTTAATACCGCTCAATCGGCATCCTGGACATAACAATCCTTCAGAAAACTTTACCTCCATCAAAATACAGGTGCAGGCCAGGGCATCGGCGTGACGGGGCAAGTGAAAACTCAGATCAATAGAGTAGCGATCGAGCTGCTGCTGAGTCTTGGAATCCCTTAGCCAAGGATTCAAATCAACTTGGGTATCTGGAAACTCGGCTCGCACTAAAACAGCTAAATGAGCAATTTTTTGGGTCAGCTCAATGGTGATGGCCTGACTCGCTGCATTCATAGATGTGGAAACTCAAGCTAATTTGGACTGATTCTTAACTGGGATTGAGTATTATTCTCGACTAGCTAAGCACCCAAGCGCTTGAAGGCGGGTTAAAAACAATATAGAGTCTTTTATAAAAGGAAGTTCTAAAACTAGACTTGATTTAAAACTTGGCTCAGCCTTGAAATCAAGTTAGGAAGAATTTCCATTTGACAGGTAGATCTTGTTGAGATTATATATCAATAAAGTCGGGGAGTAGTGCCTACATGGTTCTTTTCTCCGCTCAGTTTCCTTAGGAGGTTTTATGAGTACATACGCCCAAGAATTGCGGACAACGGCCAAAGCAATGGTTGCTAAGGGCAAAGGCGTTCTGGCGATGGATGAGAGCAACGGCACCTGCAACAAACGGTTTGAGAAGCTTGGTATTCCTGCAACGGAATCCTATCGACAGGCTTACCGGCAGTTGATTTTGACCACCCCTGAGCTCTCAAACTATGTCAGCGGACCCATTCTTTATGACGAGACCATTCGCCAGTCCACCACCTCCGGCAAGTCTTTCTTAAACGTCATCACCGAGGCAGGTATGATTCCCGGTATCAAAGTGGATACTGGAGCAAAGGATCTATCGGGTCATCCTGGCGAAAAGGTGACCGAGGGTTTAGATGGTCTGCGCGATCGCATTGCCGAGTATTACAGCATGGGAGCTAGGTTTGCCAAATGGCGAGCCGTGATTACCATTGGCGAGGGGATACCCAGTCCTGCCTGCATTGAGGCCAATGCCCATGGTTTAGCTCGCTACGCCTCTCTATGCCAAGAAGGCGGACTTGTCCCGATTGTGGAGCCAGAGGTGTTAATCGACGGCGACCATACTATTGAGCGCTGCTGGCAAGTCACCGATCAATCTTTACACGCCGTGTTCAACCAGCTCTATACTCAAGATGTGGCCTTTGATCAGATGATTCTTAAGCCCAGCATGGTAATTATGGGTAAAGACTGCTCTAACCGAGTAGGGGTCGAAGCGGTGGCAGAAGCCACCCTAGCCTGCCTGATCAAAAATGTTCCGGCTTCTGTTGCGGGAATTGCCTTCCTATCCGGCGGTCAATCTATGGAGCTGTCTTCGGCCCACCTAAATGCCATTAATCGTCTTAAAGGAGATAGCTGTCCTTGGCCAATTACCTTTTCCTATGCGCGTGCTATTCAGCAGCCTGCTTTGGACCACTGGCAGGGCAAAGAGGGCCAAGTTGCAGATGCCCAAAAACTACTGTTAAATCGGGCTAAGTTGAACAGCGCCGCCAGTAAGGGTGAATACACCAGCGAGATGGAAAAGGTGCCGGCTTTGGTATAGGCAACCACTGCATTTGCTATTGAGGACTTTCCTTTTACAGGGCAATCCCATAGACCTAGCTTCAGGCTATGGGCTCAAAACATAAACGAATTTAATGGGGAAATTAACAAGAATTGTTCCCATTAAGCGGGATGATCCGGTAAACTACCAATAGTTTGTCGAGCTGTGTTCTCAATAGTTGTTCCCTGTCGATTATTAGCCTTCAGTTTTTAGCCCATTGGCATTGTGTCGTTCGAGAGCTTCAGACATCTGGTTCGACTTTCTAATTTATTGACGTGCTTTTCCGTTCACTTATGGCTGCTATCCTCCAGGCCCAGAGCGTTGTTCTTAGAGCAATGTCACGGTAGGTAACGGCACTAAATTGGAACAGCTAAATGGCCTGCTAAGGCATTAATCGTCGGGCGATCGCGCAGCTTGCGTACGTTTAGTTACTTTTCAGCAGTAAACATCATGGCAAAAGTTGGATTATTCTACGGCTCCACCACTGGCAAGACTGCCGATGCAGCAGAGCAGATTCAGTCAGCCCTAGGCGGCGACGACATGGTTGATCTCTTTGAGATTAGCGATAAAGAAGTCTCAGATTTGGCTGGCTACGATTACATCATCATTGGCTGCCCCACCTGGAATATTGGCGAAGTACAGGATGATTGGGATGCCGTTATTGAAGACCTTGACGAGGTTGACTTTAGCGGTAAGACCGTCGCCTTCTTCGGCACAGGCGATCAGGTTGGCTACGCCGACAATTTCCAGGATGCGATGGGAATTTTGGAAGAAAAGATTTCCGGACTAGGCGGTAAAACCGTTGGCTACTGGTCTGCTGAGGGCTACGAGCACAACGAGTCTAAAGCCATGCGAGACGGAAAGTTTTGCGGTCTAGCTTTAGACGAAGACAACGAGTCTGACAAGACCGAGTCTCGCATCGAAACCTGGTGCACTCAAGTTAAGTCCGAAATGGGACTGTAGTTTTTTTGCGCTTCTGTTTTCCAGAGGTTCACTGGCAGTCGGGTTAGATCCAAGCAGATTGAAACCAGACTGCCAGCTTTTTTTTTGGAAATTAATCGCTTACGCTTCGAGTTAAGTGACGGGTAAATGCCGTGCCACTGCGGGTGCTCTTCAGCCAGTCGGCAAAGGTCTATTATCGGCTAAAAGCTTCCCCAAACGCCGTATCTGGGTGATCGGCGATTTATGATCTAGCAACTCATCTTTTAATTTTTCTGTATCTCATGGTTAGCAACTTCGATGGGCTGTGGCTCTGCGTCAATCCTCACCTCAAACCCTTTGACCAACGTCTGCTCCACCTGCTAAACCGGCATGCTGAGATTCGGTGTTGGGAGTATTCTCAGACCGCTGATGAACCCTGCTGCTTTGAAAAAGCCATTATTCTGCTGCATGACTATCTCAAGCAGCGCCCTCAACCCGTTCATTTGATTGGTCATAGTCTGGGCGGAACGTTAGGGCTGCTGTACGCCAACCGATACCCGCACCGAGTTAAGTCTTTGACCCTGCTATCGGTAGGCGCTAATCCTTCGGTTACCTGGCATGCGCACTACTACGCGCTTAGAGCGCTGCTGCCCTGCAGCCGCGAGATGGTTTTGGCTCAGATGGTGCGTTTGCTGTTTGGGGCAAAGTCTCCGGAAATAACGGCCCGTCTGGCCAAATGTTTAGCCCGAGTCTTGGATAGCGAAATTGCGCCCCATTCTCTGGTACAGCGAAATGTTTTTGACAGGGGTGGCGTGGATGCGCCGCTGCTGGTTTGCCACGGCGCTCAGGACGGTATTTTAGATGCCCATACTCAAGCGAAGTGGCAGCAGTGGCTAAAGCCGGGCGATCGCCGCTGGCAGTGCCCTGAGGGACGGCACTTCTTTCACCATGACCGGCCCCAGCCCCTTAGCCAAATCGTTTTAGATTTTTGGCAGCACACCAATCAAGGTACTCACCTCCCGCTGGTCGAACTGTTGTCATGACCTTTAATGCCGATTGGGTTGCCGCGTCCCTGGTGATGCTCTACATGGCCAGCATCCTGATTTTTACTGGCGTGTTTATTGGGGGCAGTTTACGGCAAGCCGCTCGCGTGCAGTCACTGAACCGCCGTAGCCAGCAGCTACCCTGCGGCAACTGCCGGTATTTTTCGGGAGAGGTAGCGCTTAAGTGCGCTGTTCAGCCTGGTCTTGCACTGACACCCGATGCTGCAACATGCCGCGATTTTGAACCTCTGCTGGACCATAAACAGCTGCCAATAACTTCTGTTCAGCCTAGCCTTTGCCAATGTACGGTTAGCGAGCGGGACGCCGCTAAGGAGCGATCGCAGCCTGCGACCTTTAACTGGCGAGGACGCCTTGACGCCGATAACCAGTGCGCCGATGACTGATTCACTCCGTCTCCTAACTGTGATCCCAGTCTGGACGGAATCCCTTGCGGCTGTTGAGGAATCGATCAATGGCCATGGCCGCAACGCAGCCATCTCCAGCGGCAACCACCGCCTGCTTAAAAGGCGTATTGCGAATATCGCCAATTGCCCAAATTCCCTCCACGTTAGTGGACATCAGCTCGTTTACCTGGACCCCGCCGTCATCGTTAAGGGTGATTTGATTGTCCAGAAAATCTGTGATCGGTTTAGATCCATTTTGATAGACAAATACGCCTTCAACAGGGAGCGATACCGGTTCATGGGCTGTTTTTGACTTGACGCTAATGCCGCTGACGCCTGCTGTATCTCCTTGAATCGCTAATAGCCGGGTGCGGCTCCAGTGCTTGATGCTGGGATGTTGCCAAAGGGATTGGGCATGGGGATCGTCCTTGGCCGGATCTTTGAATGTAATCCAGTGGATGGTTGAAGCAAATTTGGTGAGCACTTCGGCCTCTTCCATCGCTTCGGGGTTATTGCCGACTACAGCTACCTCGCGCTCCCGGTAAAATGCACCGTCGCAGGTGGCGCAGTAGCTCACTCCCCGCCCCAAAAATTCGGCTTCGCCTTTGAACGACGGTGTGCGCCCCATCGCCCCGGTTGCCAACACCAGCGCTCGTCCAACAAAGGTGCCTTCAGGGGTGTAGACCGCTTTCTTGTCTCCATCTATCGATATGCCAAAAACCTGGGCCCGGCGATAGTCGGTGCCAAAGGCGATCGCCTGGTCCTGCATCACCTGCAGCAGCGCCTCACCGCTAATATCGCCGCTGACTCCCGGATAGTTGGCAATCTTGTGAGTAATAGCAAGGGCCCCGACCGCTGGATTTTTGTCCAGAATCACTGTCTTAAGATCAGCTCTTGCGGTGTAAAGCGCGCAACTACACCCAGCGGGACCACCTCCCACAATTACTACGTCAAATTCGTAAGTCTCCAAAATTAAACAGCCCCATAAAAAAGGGGTGGCTTAGGTTACTAATGAGCATAGTATCTTATCGAAGCCCTTCGCTGCTCAACGGGGATGTTTAGGTAGCGGTTTATTAAGTTCTCTCTGAGCGAGAAATTAATCAAAATACGCCGAATAAACAAGATGACTATGGCTATCAATGGTATGATTATTGCTACTGATTCTTATTAAGAAAGATGCGATCGCGCTTTTCTAATTCTGCTTACGGGCGGAACCAATAGGCAGATTAGATAGCCGCTGAATCCATTACTGACGGGTCGCATCTGGGGTGTTGCATGGGGTATTGCAGCTGTTGCCTGGCGACCGGTTTCCGCCTTGGCTTTATTGAGAATCAATCTATACGCAGTTTATTTCGGTTAATTTCATGGTTACAGCGTCAGCGCCTCGCTCCGGACTGAGGGGAAACTTCCGGGGCAAACCTTGGTACATGCCAACTTTTTCTCCTGAGCATGGCGTACTGCTGGTGCTGGCGGGCGGTTTACTTACGGGAGCCTCCTTAGCCCAAGCCTGGACCTGGGAAACGGGCCTGGCCGCATTGGCGGCCCTGCTGGGTTTACAGGCAGAGCATCCTTTTACTGTCCAAGTTAAGCAGCGGCGACAGTGGCGACCCCGCTATGTGGTTTGGGCCTTGGTGTATGGGTTATCTGCGATCGCGATTATGGCCTGGCTGACCCTACGGCATCCGGCTTTGCTATGGGTTTGTATGGGTGCTGCGATCGCAATGGCGATTCACACCTGGGCCGTATTTCGCCATAAGCAAAAGGCTATTCCGACTGAACTGTTGATGTTTAGCGCCATCTGTTTATCGACGCCGCTGGCCTACAGCACAACCGCCCACAGCCTATCTACCGATGCTGTGGGCCTATGGTTACTGAATGCCCTATTTTTTTGTAGCGCCGTATTTACCATTAAGCTTCGCAAAGCCAGAACTAGCTCTCTTAGCGGCGCACTTATTTACCACAGTATTGGTGCCGCGATGGTGGCGGTGCTGTGTTGGCTGGGCTGGCTGCCTTTGTTAACCGCATTAACCTTTGCCATAGCCCTGCTAAAGCTAGCCGTGATTATTGGGTGGCGCGACTGGTATTGCAACTGTCGGTTTGAGTATATTGCTCGGTTTGAGACCTACTTTGCCCTTAGCTACACCGCATTGGCCTGCCTAACGCTGCTGCCGGCGCGTCTCCCCGTGACCTAAGTTTCTGCAGAATTTCGGATTTTATCTAAGCCTTTATTTCTGTTTACAGCTGTTAGTTGTCGCCCCAAATATCATCCAGACGCTGATCTCGGCCGCAGCCAAAGCGATAAACTTTGTAGCGAATGGGATGGGTTTGATAATAGTTTTGGTGATAGTCTTCTGCGGGATAAAAGGTATTTGCGGGACGAATCTTGGTCGCAATTATTTGATTAAACTTGGTATTTTCTAGCGTTTGCTTAGAGTTCTCCGCCAGATCTTTCTGCTGCTCATCCTGATAAAAAATAGCGGATTGATACTGGCTGCCCTGATCGCAAAACTGCCCGCGATCGTCAAACGGATCGATGTTGTGCCAAAACACTTCTAATAGGGTTTCGTAGCTAACCTGGTCAGGATTATACTCAATCTGCATCGCTTCTACATGCCCTGTCGTGCCCGAAGAAACCTGATAGTAGGTAGGATTTTCTTTATCGCCACCTGTATAGCCCGAGGTGGTCGAAACCACCCCTTCTAGCTGATCGAAGGGATGTTCCATACACCAAAAACAGCCCCCCGCAAACGTCGCTTTAGCCAGAGACGCATCGGCTTGGGCAAAGCCCGTAAACGCGGTCAGCCCGACGGTGAAAACCAGTAAAGCTGACAGAAATCGGATAAATATTTTATGCATCAGCAGCATTTAGGCCTGTATCTCATCAGTTTATGTCTAAATCGTAACAATTTTTTGATCTTGCATATTGAAGCTGTAGAGCTCAGCCGCAGGTCGCATCTCGCTGCGGCTCACCAATATGCGATAGTGGCTCTCAGGCACTTTTCCCACCATCGGCATGGGTTTACCTGAAGATATATAAGACCATAGGGACAAACTCAGCAACCTAATTGCCCGCCTTGTCCGCCACCGCACATCTAAAAAACTGATGAAACTGCGTTCAATTGAGACCACCCCCAGTCCAAATTGTATGAAGCTAAATCTGGATACCCCAGTGAGCACAAAGGCCATCACCCTTAATCAAGAGCATGGAGAACCAGTAAAAAACGCTTATACGAATCCTAAAGCACCAGCATTTGCTCAAAAGCTGGTGGCGATCGCGGGAGTAAAGTCCGTCTTTATTATGGACGACTTTATTACCCTGACCCGCCGGGGCAGCGTAGACTGGCAACCGATTCTAACTGCGGCTGGTAATCTGATTGGTCTATCAGAGGCCGCTGAGCCGAGCTTAGCCCAAAGCATTACAGCATCCGGGCAGGATAATGCTTCTACCAAAGCTTCAGCATCACCGACGCAAAATTTTGGCCAGGTAGAAGTAGCGGTGCAAATGTTTAGAGAGATTCCAGTGCAAGTGCGGGCAACATCAGGCTCGGGGGAACAGTCTCGGGTCGCTCTCCCGGAACGATTTGCCCAGGCATTACAGCGAGCAATTAGCGCAACCGGAGCAGATTATGTGGCAGAGCGTCGCTGGGCACCGTATCAGGCACAATTTGGTAACGTGACTGAGATTGCACAACAAGTTGCCGATGAGTTAGTTGCGCTAATCAGCGAGCAAGACTTAGCCCAGCTTGAGCAACGGTCAACTGACACTTCGCAGGCCAACCGAGCGCAGGCACCGGCACCGTCTCAGCAAAGATTGTTGGCAGAGCTGCAGCAGTCCGACTGGAAGCGTCGGCTCAAAGCTGTTCAGCATATTGAGGTGGACGACACCACATTTTCGACCATCGTCGCTTTGCTTAAGGATGACAAGGTAGCAATCCGTCGCTGGGCAGCGGCGCTCCTGGGTTCTAGCGAATGTGCTGAGGCTGTTCAGCCACTGTATGAAGTGCTACAGGCAGATAGGTCTGCGATTGTACGGCGCACTGCGGGTGATGCATTAAGTGATTTAGGCGATCTGCGGGCGAGTGAGGCGATGATAGCGGCCCTGCAGGATACCTCTAGTTTGGTGCGATGGCGAGCAAGTCGGTTTTTAACTGAGCTGGGAGATAAAACTGCGGTAGCGCCGCTGATTCAGGCAATAGAGACTGAGACCGAGTTTGATGTGCGGGTAGAGATGCAGGCTGCAATTGAGCGGATTCAGTCTGGGGGAGAGGTGCAACTGCCGATGTGGATGCGCATTAGCCAGGGTTCGAGTCGTGACGAATAAGATATTTTTGAGGCTGTCTTGACTAACTTGAATATCGGCGTTGCTGATTTTGGATAGAAATTAAGTCATGGGCAAGAGGCTCGCACTGCTGAGTTCTTTGCATCGGTTCTATTTGAGGCAGCTACAGAGTGCTTTAAGCTCCAGCTATACCCTTCTAGAAGGTCGCAGGTGCTTTACATTTCTTTAAATCATCCCTAAGGCAGATATCTTTTCATTTCTGAGCGTGTGATTATCTAATGCACGGAACAACAGTAATATCGCGCTGCACTTCTGGGTTCCGCTTCTGAGTTTCTTTCAATTCACATCGCGTCTGATTTTCCTAATTAAGGGGAGGATTTTGTATGTCTGCAGTTAACGGTGTAATGATGCAGTATTTCCACTGGTACCTGCCTGCCGACGGTTCACTGTGGAACGAATTAGCTGAACGCGCTCAGACATTGGCTGACATTGGGGTTACGTCTGTGTGGCTGCCGCCCGCATACAAAGGTGTCGGCGGTGGCCTGGATGTCGGTTACGGCGTCTACGATATGTACGACTTGGGCGAATTTGACCAGAAAAGCTCGGTGCGCACCAAGTATGGCACGAAGGATGAGTATATCGCAGCAATTGCAGCGGTTAAAGCAGCCGGTATTCGAGTCTATGCTGACGTAGTGCTCAACCATAAACTAGGAGCCGACCACACCGAGAGGGTCACCGCTACGCCCTTTAACCCGGAGAACCGGTTGGAGACCATTGGCGAACCTCGCGCTATTGAGGCCTGCACACACTTTACTTTTCCAGGACGAGATGGCAAGCACTGCGATATGGAGTGGCACTGGTGGCACTTTTCTTCAGTGGACTACGATGCCGCTACTGAAGACGATGGAGCAATCTTTTTGTTAGAAAACAAAGCCTTCGACAATCAGGTTGACTTAGAGAAAGGTGGGTTCGACTTTCTTATGGGCTGCGACCTTGATATGAGTCATCCAGAGGTACAAGGGGCGCTAAAGCAGTGGGGTGAATGGTACCTAGATACCACTGATGTAGACGGTTTCCGCTTCGACGCCGTAAAGCATGTCCGCGCTGGCTTTTTTCCGGACTGGCTTATGCACTGCCGCCAGCATGTTGGTCGCCCCCTGTTTGCCGTTGGCGAATATTGGTCCGGTGACATTGAAGCGTTGCATCACTTTATTGATGTGACTGGTGGCGATGTCACGCTATTTGATGCACCCTTGCACTACAACTTTATGGAAGCCAGCAAGCAAGGCCGTGACTATGATTTACGTAAGATCTTTGATGGCACCCTGGTGCAGCAGCAGCCTGCCCTAGCGGTTACCTTGGTTGAAAATCATGATTCTCAGCCACTACAGTCTTTAGAGTCAGTGGTCGAATCTTGGTTTAAGCCTTTGGCCTATGCGCTGATTCTGCTGCGTCAAGAGGGCTACCCTTGCCTATTTTATGCTGACTACTATGGCGCGCACTATGTAGACACTGATGACAATGGTGACGAGCAAGAAATTTGGATAGACAGCCACCAGTGGCTTATTGATAAATTTCTGAACGCTCGTCACACTTACGGGCACGGTGAGCAGTACGACTACTTCGACCATGCCAATACAGTTGGTTGGACTCGCCTAGGTACTGCGGAGAACCCTGGTGGCATGGCAGTGGTCATTAGCAATGGCGACGGTGGCTATAAGTGGATGGAAGTAGGGCAGCCTAACACAACCTATATCGATACCACTGAGTATATTGAGGAGCCAGTGACCACGAATGACGAAGGCTGGGCCGAGTTTCTCTGCAATGCCGGTTCGGTGTCCGTCTGGGTGCCCCAACCTTCTAAATAAAAAGGCGATCGCTGACAGCATTTCTAGTTGCCTCTGATCTCAATGACGGTATTTGGCCTGTCTGGGCGTAAGCAGTTTCAACTCTGGCAGCGATTGCAGCCGCTTTTAACTTGGGAATTGTGGATAAAGTCACCCATATCCTGCCAAAAAATCAATATGGCTAGTCAGCAGGTTCGACTGTAAGATTTGGCAATCCAGTTAGATCTTCAGATGCTGGTGGTGCTTCTTGCTGAGGCAAGATAAGCTTTAACGATCGAGGTCGACAGACAACCGTCACAGGAGTTTCGCCCAGTATTTCGCCATCTAATACTACTTTCTGTAAAGGCTCAGTTTTAACCTTGACCTGTTTGCTGCGAAAGAAGCCAATGCCGTCACGCTGAGCAGCTTCATCGCTTAGGGCAGAGCGAAACAGCTCATAGGAAGCTGCCAAGGCGCTACCCATACCTTCAGGAGCAACAATGGTTACATCTAATAATCCATCTTCAGCTGAGACTTCAGCTGGGCCCTGAGCCAAAATTGAGGTAGGGGGCGCCATATTTGCAACGGTAACAGCACAGGCTTGAACGGTGAGCACTTTTTCTTCAGTTTCAATAGTGGCTTCAAAAGGTTCCATTTCGCGAAGCTGCCGAATCCCTGCGGCCGCATAGGCTAAAACACCTAAACGATTTTTAGTATCTCTAGAAGCGCGTTCGACGACAGCAGCTTCCAATCCAATCTCGGTCAACAAAACCATAGGAGAATCATTGCAGAGGGCTGTGTCAATCCCGTGAGCTCTACCATTTAAAGCAACGGAACAAGCTTCTTCCAAATTAGTAGGAATGCCAATAGCTGAGGCCACTGCATTAGCAGTTCCACGAGGAATAATCGCCAGTGGAATCGAGGAATCAACTAGCGCTTCAGCAGCGGCATTAACGGTTCCATCGCCCCCTGACACAATTACGAGATCAACTCCCTGTTTTACAGACTGTGCTGCCAGGACATTTGCATCACAATCTGGAGATGTCTTATAAACCGTCAAATCAAGAATTGCTTCTAGACTGGATTGGATAAAGGCTAAATCAGCTTCAGCATCGCCTTGTCCTGAAGCTGGGTTAAAAATTAAATGGGCTTGTCTAGACATTTTCTTATTTCTAACCCTGCGAGATTCAGAAGCCTGTATCCATTGCTGACGAAAATAAATTTGTCTCCGCCTTATGCCAAGCAGCAGCTGAATGCCTATATCATTCCCTACAACACTGCTTAACTTCAGTCTTGACATTTGCCAAAGACTTACTCTGGCGAGATGCGTCGATAGCGAGCCTGAACTCCCATATGGACACCATAGGCAATCAATCCAAATGCAACAATTGCCATTAGGATTGCCCCAAATGACTGCTGCTGAATTGCCTGCAAGGCTCCTTCAGTTGTTTTGGCCTGATCAGGATTAGCTGAACGTGCTGCCTGAACAAAAAAGTAGCCCACAATCAGAGACACAATTCCCTTGGAGGCAAGGCCAAACCGTCCAATACCGACTGCCCATGCTTCTTCCACTGCGCTCATCTGATGAGTTTTCAGCTTTTTACGAAACTTGGTTTTGATGCCTCGGTAAATGCAGTAAAATCCATATCCAGCGCTGGCAACGCCAACTAAGCCAACCAACCATTGACCAAAGGGCTGAGCTAATAAAGTGGCTGTCTGCTGACTACTAGAGCTACCGCCGCTAGAGGACGAGCTACTGCTGAAAACAAGCCGAAAAGCCGAAAAAGCTAGTGATCCATAGATCAATCCACTTGCTGCATAGGAGAGCCGTCGCCCAATCGCCCCAGCGCCATCTTCACTGCGCTCTGGATCATAAATTGCCTGGACAAATCGCCAGACAACATACCCTACCAAACCAACACCGACTAAAAATAACAGAACGGAACCCAATGGCTGACTTGCGATTGTCTTAAAAGCGCCTTGAGAGCCTGTAACCTTACCACCCCAATTAAAAGCTGCCTGTACAGCCAATATGCCAACTATGCCATATACAATTCCCTTGGATGCATAGCCAAATCGAGCAAACCGTTCAATCCACTTGCCACTACTTTTTGTAGAAGAATGAACGATTTTTTTGACTTTTGGTGTATCCATAATAGCCTCATTTAAAAATAAAATAGGGTAACATTTTT
>JBCDFX010000038.1:0-16077 GCA_039177155.1 Cyanobacteria bacterium P01_H01_bin.119 | reverse complement strand
CCAGCTTATCAGCGGCTGGGCCTGACTAGGAGAGGTCAGCAGCAGCACGCCATCGGCTTGAACATAGGCGCTGACTAAATCCAGCGTTTTGGCCGTGGAGGTGACAAAAACGGTTTCACAATAATCGCCCGGTTGACGAGACTGAAAATCGTAAGTGGTTTGATTATGGAGGAACCGCAGGCGATCGTCATCACTCACCCGGATTCGCCCCCAGTGACTCCGATCAAACAGACTGACCCCTGAGCGCGCTGCTTGATAGGCTGCTTCATCATTTCCGAAGCTAGACGAAATAGCGCGATTGCTGCGCTGAGTTGGCGTTATATTTTGAGATTGGCCAACTTCTTCAGCAACTTCTTTTGGGGCCTGGGTCATTGTTTTTGTCCAGCAGTTCACCCCATCTAGTTTGCAACTTTTTCGGTCGAAGGTTCAAATTTGTAGGCATGTTCTTTCAACAGAGTGTTGACCTGGCCTAGTACCGACTCGTCGCTGGTGCCGCTCTTTTGCAGAGTGGTGCGATCGGGGTAGAAATCGGGTCGATTTAAGCTTTGGGAAATGGCGTCTTTAACCTGATCCTCAATTAGTCCAGCCAGTTCGACTTTGGCTTTATCTCGCTGATAGCTAGCCCCTTCTTCGGTGGTGGCATAGAGGGGTGGCAGTCGGTTAAGGGCATAGGCGGCGATATCTCCCAAATCCAGAGTCATATCATTGCTGGCCTCGATTTCAGCTACGCGGGCGATCGCTTCAGTCAGTACCAGTTCTTCCATCACGTTGATAAACTGCTTGCGAGGAACCGCCACCACCTCGCCGGTCAGCAGCGCTCCCATCAGCCGATCGAGGGCCATATACTCCTCAATGGATAGCTCCGAAGCGGTATCACAAATGCGCCCAACTTCTGCCTCCATGGCTGGGGTCAGATACCCGTCCTGTAGGGCTTGTTCAACAATTTTTTCTATGGTCATGGGGTCAAAATGCTCCATTAAAAAGTGACTCCAGCCGATCTTGGGGAAGTCAACACGAGATGTTGATAATCGTTAAAATTCCCCTTACTTTGGGACAGGGGCTTTTCAGGCGTAGGCATAGTATGCCCGCCTACAGAGAGGACAGACACACTGCTTCAGATTTATGCTGCAGATTTATATGGCGCAGTTTGACTGTCCTTAAAACTGTCAGCTCTCGGATTTTAGAAACGATTATTCGATGCCGGTATATCGCCACGGCACTGGATCAACGGCGACCTGGTTGACATACAGCCCCCAGTGTAAATTTGGCCCAGAGGCAAACCCAGTAGAACCAATGGCGCCCACTCGCTGCCCTGCCTGAACAAAATCTCCCTCGCGCACATCAATGCGAGAAAGATGAATAAAAATGCTGACAACGCCTTGACCGTGATCAATTCCGACGGTGTTGCCATTCAGCTGAAAGCCGTCTTCTACACGGCCTGTAAGCACAATGCGTCCCGCCGCTGGCGCTACCGCTGGCGAACCCGTAGGGGCTGCGTAATCTACCCCGCGATGGTAGTAGTTCTCTGCAAATACGCCGTTGTAGTATCGGCGCACCCCATATACAGAGCTGACTCGACCTGAGCTGGGGCGAGTCATTGGGCCGCTCCAATATTTCTCAGGGGTCACTAAATTGATGAGGTCGTTGAGGCGGCTAAATTCGTAGTCTGTCCCTTCTAATCCGGCACGACCCGGCGCAAGGGTAATCCGCTGGGTTGGAAAGCTGCGATTGCGCAGGCCAACGGCAAGATTGCGGGGCGCTTCGTTGCCGGTGACTTGGATCGTCATCCGTCCCGGGCTGCTAACGGGACTAGTAGGCACTAAAGCCCGATAGCGATCGCCGCCAATGGGAAACGCAGGGTATTGGCGATCGCCGACGGTCACCGTCGGCGCACTGCCTGTGTTTCCCTGCTCTGCCTGAATCACCACTGCTAAAGTATCCCCTAGTTCTGGATTGCTAGGAGTGATCTGCACCTGATACGCCTGAGCAGGCTGGCCTGCCAAAGTAACCAGTACAGCTACAGTTACAGCAAAGGCAATCCACAGACCGTAGTGCAGAGTATTAAACAGTTGTCTACGGTGCATTTGAAAGCGGAGCAAAGCACGAGTCAGCATAGTGTCAGTGTGAGGGCGACTATAGGACTGTTGATCAAGTCGGCACGGGGCATCTTAATGCGCCTATGCTTAAGCAACCCTGATATAGGCGATCGCGGAGCGCCAGACTACTACCGTCTGCCCATCGCTAGTGTCTATGCACATGCAGTTTGGATCTTGCCAGCGGAGCGTGCCGTTTAGGGTATCGCCAGTGACCATTTTGACATCGATAACTTGCTGATTGCGAATTAACTGCTGAAACTGCTGAACGCTGGGGAGTCCGGTTTCGAGTTCGACAGTCATGGCCTTTTCCTTTACTGGTGTATCGCAACCATAGCCTACCTGCCTCTGGAAATTATGGGAATGGCTGGCTTAATATTTCTAATGGGCAATCGCTATCCCAAAAATAAGCTATCCCAAAAATAACTGATAGGCTGGATTTTGATTTTCATCCCAGTAGCGATAGCCTAAACCGTTGAGAAACCCTTGCCATTCGACCATTTCTGGCGGAGGTACCTGCATGCCTACCAGAATGCGACCGTAGTCTGAACCATTGTTGCGGTAGTGAAACAGGCTGATATTCCAGTTGGGACTCATAGACGTTACAAATTTCATCAGCGCGCCAGGCCGCTCCGGAAACTCAAATCGATAGAGCAGTTCGTTGTTGGCTAAGGGCGATCGCCCCCCCACCATATGGCGCAGGTGCAGTTTGGACAGTTCATCGTCGGTTAAATCCAGCGTCTTAAAGCCCTGATTTTCAAAAGTCTGCTTTATCTGGGCAGCATCCGATCGCCCCTGAATTTGCAGCCCTACAAAAATATGGGCGATTTTCTCATCGGCAATACGATAGTTAAACTCGGTCAAATTGCGCTTGCCGATACACTCACAGAACTGCCGCAGACTGCCCGGTTTTTCGGGAATGGTCACCGCAAAAATAGCCTCTCGCTGTTCGCCCACCTCAGCTCGCTCTGCGACAAACCGCAGCCGATCAAAGTTCATATTGGCGCCGCAGGCCACCGCTACCAAGGTCGCATCTGTAATACCTTCTCGCTCGACGTAGGCTTTGGCCCCAGCGATTGCCAGCGCCCCTGCTGGTTCTAAAATTGATCGGGTATCTTCAAACACATCTTTGATGGCCGCGCAGGTGTCGTCTGTGCCCACCAGCACCACATCGTCTACAAACTGCTGACACAGCCGAAAGGTTTCTTCCCCCACCTGCCGCACTGCCACGCCGTCGGCAAACAGGCCAACGCGGGGCAAACACACCCGCCGCCCCAGCTTAAGAGACTGATACATGGCATCAGCGTCTACAGGTTCTACACCAATAATTTTGGTTTGGGGCCGCAGTCGCTTGATATAGGACGCAATTCCTGAAATCAGCCCGCCCCCGCCAATGGCCACAAAAACCGCATGAATGGGCTGCTGATACTGGCGTAAAATTTCCATCCCGATAGTGCCCTGTCCGGCAATCACGTCTGGATCGTCAAAGGGATGCACAAACGTTAAGCCTTTTTCTTGTTCTAGCTGGCGGGCATGGGCATAGGCATCGTCGTAGGTTTCGCCGTAGAGCACCACCTCGCCCCCTCTCGCTTTTACGGCATCAACCTTTACCTGAGGCGTAGTGGTCGGCATCACAATAATTGCAGTCGTCCCCAACTGCCGCGCCCCCAATGCTACCCCTTGGGCATGGTTTCCTGCAGAAGAGGCAATCACGCCCTGGGCCAGTTGCTCTGGGGGGAGCTGGGCCATTTTGTTGTATGCTCCCCGCAGCTTAAACGAAAACACCGACTGCACATCTTCCCGCTTTAGCAATACCCGGTTGTTAAGCCGGGCAGAGAGATTGGGCGCTAGCTCCAGCGGTGTTTCTTGCGCCACATCATAAACGCGGGCGGTCAGAATACGTTCAAGGTAGTCGAGATACATCATTCAAAGTTCCGCTCTAACCTTTAACGCCACTGCCTGCTTCTGTCGGTACGATATAGCGCTGCATCACTACAAAAAAAGCAATGATTGGCGCGATCGAAATGACCGAGCCCGCTGCAATCAGTCGCCAGTCTAATGAAAAACTTCCCGCCAGCTTGGCAACGCCCAGCGGCAATGTATACATCTCCGGCTGGTCTAACACAATCAGCGGCCACAGAAAGTCGCTCCAGGAGCCGATAAAGACAAAAATTGCCAGGGTCACCAGGGCCGGACGCACTGCGGGCAGCATCACAAACCACCAGATGCCTAACTCTGAACAACCGTCTATACGGGCCGCTTCTTCTAGTTCCTTCGGCACTCCTTGGAACGCCTGTCGCAGCAGAAAAATGCCGAATGCTGAGGCGATCGCAGGAAAAATCAAGCCGAGATAGGTGTTTCGCAGCCCCAACTGCACCGTAAGGATATAGAGGGGAATCATCACAATCTGAAATGGAATCAGAATCGTGGAGACAATCAGGGTGAAAATAACCTCTCGTCCACGAAACTGGAGTCGCGCCAGGGGATAGGCCGCTAAGGCGCAAAACAGTAGATTTAGCCCGACCGTGAGCACTGCCACCACAACGCTGTTGAAAAAGTAGCGGCCAAAGGGATTGCTCTGCCACACCGTAATAAAGTTGCTAAAGGTGGGCGATCGCGGAATAAACTCCGGAGGGAAGGTAAAAATATTTTCCGTAGGTGCTTTAAAAGCGGTGCTGACAAGCCACAGCAGGGGAAGCAGCATCACCACAGCGATCGCGCTCAGCAGCGCGTAGGTGCCCAGGGTTTGCAGCAGCGATCGGGTTTTAAGAGAAGTATTGCTCACGAGCAGCTTCTAAAATTGTGGCCTTAAAGGTTGATTCTGAAGCGAACGGACGCAATGGTCAATATCAAAATCGCTTTAGCCATCAACTGGGCTGCTCTAACAAAGATTGAATATCATCAATAAAGGCTGGAAGACTCACTTGCAAAGTTTGCCAGACTCGTTGCATGTCAACGCCGTCATAATCATGAATCAGCTTGTCTCGCATGCCTGCGATTGCTGACCAGGGAATATTGGGGTGCTGCTGGCGCAAACCGGGTGAAATGCGTTTAATAGCCTCGCCTACAATAGCGATTTGGTACAACACTGCGGACTGGGTTCTAACATCTTGGAAGAATATTGCTTCATCCATTGCCTTAACAAACTCTACTGCGAGTCGAGCGGCTTTAACAGCATCCATGAGCGTTGCTCTATCCCGCAAATTCATGTTTGTTTGAATAAATAACTTTAGATGTGCTCAAAATTTCTTCGCGGCGAATCCAGTTATGGCTAGTTTCAATGGTGCGCTTTTCAATCAAATCAACTTTACGATTAAAAATTTTCTCTAGCGCTTGCTGCATCGTGACGAGATCAAGCAAATCCCAAGGAGCGCTGGGCACAAATTCGACCAACATATCGATATCGCTATCAGCGTCAAAGTCATTTCGCAGGATTGAGCCAAAAATTGAGAGTTCTATAATGCGCCACTTTTTACAAAAGTCTTCAAGTATCGTTGACGGGAGATTGATTGTGTTTAGCTCCATCATTACTCCTCCCAAATCGTCAGTATCCGTTCTTTAACAATCTAAAAAGTGGGTGTATGCCTATGGACATCGATAGATTTGAATTCAGTAAGAATATATTTTAAGAGATAATTTTATGTCTTTGCTAAAAAGTGGATTAGGCTGATAATCACGAGGAATAGCCAGAGGGTTTCATTATTTGAAAATTACATTTTTTTGGATCGCGATAATCGCTTACTGATGGCTCGCCAGGTAGCAATTAATAACATTAGAGCGGTAAATGGCATCACCACCATCAGCAAAATATCATTAAAAACTTCTAGGTTTTGGTGGCGCGATGCATCCAAAATTAGATAGGTCGTATAGGCAAAGTAGTAACCTAAAAATAGGCCCCCCTCCCAACGAGAGACGATATTTCCTGTTGCAAAAATGGGCAGACAAGCGATCGCCACAGCAATCATAATCGGAATATCGAACCGGATTGCCGATAGGGAAACCGCAACACCAGCGGGGGTGACCAGCCCAGCCATGCCCATTACCAGCAAAATATTAAAAATATTGCTGCCAACTACGTTTCCAACGGCAATATCGCGCTCCCCGCGCAGACTGGCAATAGCTGAGGTCGCTAGCTCAGGCAGAGACGTTCCTGTGGCCACAATGGTTAGACCAATTACCAGTTGACTCGCATTAAGCGCTTCTGCAATGGTGACAGCACCATTGACCAACAGGCGCGACCCCACTGCCAGAGTGATAAATCCAGCGACAACAAATCCAAGATTCACAACCCAAGTTTTAGTCGTTACCGTTTCCCGGCTACCGTATTCTGCTTCGTACTCTGCCTGAACCGCGTCATTTTTTTCCCGCTGACTTTGGTAAATCAAAAACAGAGTGTAGGCCACTCCGCCGGCAAACAGTAGTCCTCCATCTATGTGGCTAATACTGCCATCAAGCCCCAGTACAAGGGGCAATAGCGACACCCCCGCCATAATCGGCACATCTAGCCGCACGAGCTGCTGAGCGACCACCAAGGGAGAAATTAAGGCCGAAAGTCCCAAAATCAACAGCACGTTTAGAATATTGCTGCCAATAATGTTGCCCAAGGCAATATCTGCTCGCTGACTCAGACCAGACTGGACACTAACGGCGAGCTCAGGGGCACTCGTGCCGTAGGCAACAATGGTCAACCCAATCAGCAGGGGTGAAATTCCAATGATCAGCGCCAGCCGCGATGAGCCCCGCACTAGAGATTCTGCCCCCGCCACCAGCAGCACTAGCCCAACTAACACAGATGCGATCGCTAGGGCACTCATGATAGCTGTGATCCTATGGATGCAGTACGAGCAGGTAGACGGTAATCGGGCATCATCAAACGGTAAACGCGATAGAGCGCAAACTAGCTTCAGGGTTTAGATCCTATCCAATATTAGGCGCTTGCCCCTAACTAAAGCCTAACAACTGGCCCTCAAAATAACCTGACGTTGGCGGGTCGTTATGCTGACACAGCGCTCCCATTGAATGTGGGGGTGCCATAGTCATTGCGCCGATCTAAAAATATCGCTGCTGAGAATCGAAAATCTATTAAAACAGGACGTTTTTGCATCTGTCACCAATTGGCAATCCCTCGCAGAAGATTTGAACCAGTGGGTTTACGCAGGAGACATTTTCAATATTGAGGATGGTGCATTCAGCAACGCAGACGGTGCCACTAATGCGGGCGCTGCACCCGAGGGCGTCTTTAGCCATGTGCTGCTGGTTGACAAGTCTAAAGTTAGCGGTGATGGCTTTGATGTCAACGCAATTGCGGTTAACGGTGTCGGATCACAAGACGTATCTGAACCCGCTTCTGCTTTGGGGTTAGTAATGTTGGGCGCAGTTAGCGGCTCTTTCCTGCTCAAGCGTCAGGTTTAGTTTTATCGCAATATAAGAGTATGCTGCGAATTGCAAGCTGAAGCATGGATAATGTGAAGACTTCGAGTCTTGGATTCTGATATGGTCCTGGCAACCTGGCGATCGCCTCTGTCCCGTGCCCTTCATCGCAATCGGAGTCAGCCCCATAGCCGCTACTTTCAGCTTGCGACCGTTCGCGCCAACGGTAGGCCCGCCAATCGAACGGTGGTCTTTCGTGGCTTTTACGAGGACAGTAATCAACTGGTAATTGTGAGTGATCGCCGCAGCGAAAAAATTGACCAAATTCACCACTCCTGCTGGGCAGAGGCTTGCTGGTACTTTACTAAAACCCGCGAGCAGTTTCGTCTGGAGGGGCAACTTAAAGCGGTTTTATCCGAAGCAACCGATAGACAAAGTAATAGGCTTTTGCAGCAGTACTGGGAAAAACTATCGGACAAATCTAAACAACAGTTTTTTTGGCCCTATCCTGGCAAACCACGCAGCGATAACGCCGAAGATTTTGCCGTCGATATCCAGCCCGATACATCCCGCTCTGAGGATTTTTGTGTGCTGCTGCTCAATCCCGTTCAGGTTGACCATCTGGAGCTGAAAGGCGACCCCCAAAATCGCTATCGTCATGAGCTGACGGCAGGTGACGAATGGGTCGAAGTCAGCTTAAACCCCTAGCTACAGCTACGCCATCACCATACCGCCGTCTACGTTCATAACTTGTCCGGTAATATAGGCGGCAGCGGCATCTGCCGCTAAGAAGGTGACTAGCCCCGCAACATCCTCCGGCTGCCCAAAGCGACCCATGGGAATAAATTTGAGAATCTCTTCGCTGTTGGGCAGGTCGTCGGTCATATCGGTGGCAATAAACCCCGGTGCAACAGCATTAACCGTGACGTTACGGCTTGCCATCTCTTTCGCCACGGTCTTTGTAAATCCGATGACTCCGGCTTTGGCAGCGCTGTAGTTGGCCTGTCCTGGATTCCCCATCTGCCCAGCAACGGAAGCGATATTGATGATTCGACCCGTGCGCTTTTTCAACATGCTTTTGCTGACGGCCCGGGTACACAGAAATACGCCCGTTAAGTTGAGATCGATTACCGCTTGCCAATCTTCCGGCTTCATTCGCAGCAGCAGGGTGTCTCGGGTGATGCCAGCGTTGTTGACCAGCACGTCAATCTGGCCCCATTGATTGAGTACCGTGCTAACCAAAGTATCGACTTGATCGGCTTGGGAGACATCGGCCTGCAGAGCGATCGCACTTCCACCGCTGGCTTCGATCTGGCTGACGACCTGATCTGCGGCAGTACTTGAGCGAGCATAGTTCACTGCTATCTGGGCTCCCTCGGCGGCCAGGGCTAAAGCCACAGCCTTACCAATCCCCCGTGACGCCCCTGTCACGATTGCCACCTTTTCCTTTAGCCGGGAAGCCGCCATAGCCCCAAGTCCTCAACCCAATATTCTAAAAACGCCCAATTATCTTAAGTCATTCTGGGAAGTCGGCCTAATTCCCAGATTTGTAAAGCTACCATAAAGCTGAAAACGTCCAGCATTACTGCATTTAGAGCGGGCAACCATGGCAACTAAGCAAACTTTCGGCAGCTTTCAGGAACTCTTAGCTGGGTCTCAAACCCCTGTACTGGTAGATTTTTATGCCGCTTGGTGTGGCCCGTGTCAAATTATGGCGGGGGTTTTGGAACAGGTTAATACTCAACTTAAAGGCAAAATAAAAGTCATTAAAATTGACACCGAACGCTACCCTACACTTGCGTCACGGCATAAAATTGAAGCATTTCCGACGCTGATATTGTTCAAACAGGGACAGCCTGTCGATCGGATTCAAGGGGTGCAAACGGCAGAGTATATGGTGCAGCGCTTAACCAGATTCATCCGCTGATCGCTTATCTGCAACGCTATCAGTCTTATCGTTCGGTTTTTTATGTCGTCGCTTCAACCGTTGCAATCTCAGACTTTGACCAATACGGCTGAGACGTTTGAGTATCTCTTAAATCAAAGGCGACGCCATCCTAAGCGCAGTGTAGAAATTGATGCCTGCATTCGTCAGGTCTTCGCTCAAACCCATGCCGTTTGGATTCTCGACTCTGCTGGCTTCTCCCGCCAAACCCGAGATCAGGGTATTGTCCCAGCGCTGCTAAATATCTATCAAATGCGTGAGCTGGCAGCGCCTCTGATCGCAGCCTCCGGTGGCACCCTGTTCAAAGCGGAGGCCGATAACCTCTATGCCCTGTTTCCCAGCGTTGATACAGCCGTTATTGCAGCTTGGGCCGTGATTCATCGGCTTAATCGCTCTGATATTGGCGTTAGTATTGGCATTGGCTTTGGAGAAGTCCTGGTGGTGGGAGATACAGATGTCTTTGGGCACCAAATGAACCTTGCTTCTAAGCTCGGGGAAGATTTAGCGGAGCACAATCAAGTTTTGATGACTGAGGCTGCTTTTAGTCATCTGTCTCCTCAACGGCTGGACACGGATTTCGTGGTTACCTCAGTCTCCAGCGCAATCGCAGGATTAAACCTCAATCTTTATCAGGTCAATCTTTTAACACACTGATGCGCGACTGGCGAGTTACTAGCCAATTACTGGCGCTTTGCCGCCTCGGCCAGGGCCGCTTCGCTATTGAGGCGATAGGCTTCAACCCGATCTTGGGCGGTGGGATAGCGGGCATCGGACTCGGGAATCTGAGCCATCAGATCTGAGGCCCGCTGCCAGCGCGTGGCCAAATCTAACCAGTCTGCAGCGGTGGTTGCATCTCTGCCATCGGTAGCGGCCAGCTCTGCGATGCGCACGGCTTGTACAAAAGGATCTGGGGTTTCAGGGGAGGTGGGTTCACCTGCGGAATTAGGCTCAGGTTCGTTAGGCGCTGCAGCGGGATTATCTTGAGCGGGTGGGGATGTCTCGATGGGGCTTTGAGAAGCATCTGGAGCATCTGGGGCGTCTGGGGGAGCTACCAGGCCAGGTGAAATCCATCGCCAGGCTCCCCAGCCGACTAATCCGATCAGTACACAGAGGCTGGTGCCGCCGATCAGGCCGCGCCAAAAATATCGCTGTTTAAGACTCTTTCTGGGGCTAGATTCTGGCAGGGGGTTGCGGGTTTGTCGCGGAGTAGCAGCATCTTCGAGAAATCGCTTAAACGAGTTCACCTTTTTGAGGGTAATTAACTCCGACCAGAGCAGTTGATTTTCGGGATCGCGGTTGACTTCTTCTAGCCAGAGCAGCTGCTGCTCACGCACAATTCGGCTGTTAATGTTGACCCGGCTGATTCCCCTTGGCCCGATGTCTTCTAAAATGGCGCGAATCTGATTGACTAAGCTTGATTGCTCAAGCTGCCCTGGGGTTTTAGCTTCGCAAAGCAGTTGCAAAACGCCCTCGGCCAATACTGCGCGAGTGCGGATACCGTCGTTGGCAAGTCGCTCGTTGAGAATTTGGATAATTGCGGCGACGCTGCCCTGTCGAGCCTGTTTAGAAACGTTGTCAATAGATTGGGTCATGGTCAGCACCGGACTGTCTGTGAAGGTTGCGTCTAAAGTGCAGCCCATTTGTCGTCAATTTGCGATCGCATCGCTTGAATTCGACGGATAAATCACATCCGATTTGAAGACTGGAGTTTTTAAGGCAAAAGCCTAGAATCTGGATGTGGTCAAGATATGGTTTCAACACCAAAAGACTAAGAATCCAACATTTTGTTCAACCGAGACACTCAACTCAAATATAGGGAAACAGCGTAGGTGGCGTTTATGATAGCGCCATTGGGTCAAAAAGAATGCTGTTTTTTTGAATTGTGGTGCCGTTAATTGCTAAGGGCTCATGAGGGAGCAGGCAGGTGGCTGCTGTCGTTGAAGCGATGAATTTTCCACAGCTCACGGTTGTAAATAGATTCAACGTTGCGATGTTGCCAGCGATCGCGATCGACTGAAACCTCAAAGCGAGCCGTGTGGGGCATTGAGAGACTCCAGGTGCGATCGCAGCCCATCATTTCGCTAATCAAGTGCTGCAAAAATCCGCTGTGGCTGACAATCCACAGGCGATCGCCGTTGTGATGAGTCGCCAGTAGCTGTCGCCAAAATCGCCGCGATCGCTGGCGCAACTGCTCAGGGGTTTCTGCCCCAGGCACGGGCAGCCAGTCTGGGGTTGTCTCCAGCTGATGGCACAAATCAGGATAGCGATCGCGGGCTTCAGCCCAGGTTAAATTCTGCAAAATACCGCCGTGGACTTCTTGGAGGTCGGGGGTGATTATTAGTGGAATAGATGTGGTCTGCTGATCTGCAGCAGATCTAAAAGTCGCTGAAATCTGCGTTGGGGGACTGCCCAAGACAGACTCTAAAGCATCCAAAGTTGGCGTTGCTTTACCTTGGAGATGGTCTAAAACCATTTGCAGCGTCTCCAGAGCACGGCGAGATGGGCTGCAGTACAGATGCGTTGGGGATGAATCTCTCAACGCGATCGCCAGGGCGGTGGTCTGCTGGCGTCCCAGCTTTGAGAGTCCAGAGCTCTGCTGCCCCTCCATGCGCCCTACCGCATTCCCCTCAGACTGACCGTGGCGAATCAGTTGAACGCGAAGGGGAGAGGTGGACGGCATCGATAAACCTTTACAATGGCAAGCATATTGCTGCTATGCCAGAACAATTATGCTGCTTAAGTCTACAACTCGCCATGTGCATATCTATACGGCGGAAGTAAAGAACAACGAGCTAGTTCCGAGCGATGAGGTGCTCACCCTTGATATTGATCCAGATAACGAATTTAACTGGGACGAAGATGCCCTCCAGTCTGTATACCGTGAGTTTGATCGGCTGGTCGCGGGGGCAGCGGGAGAAGAGCTGACAGACTATAATCTACGGCGGATTGGCTCTGATTTAGAACATTTCATCAAGACGCTGCTGCAGCAGGGCCAAATTAGCTATAACCTCAAGACCCGGGCGCTAAACTACAGCATGGGGCTCCCCCAGGTGGTGTCAGATAGCGCCTCTTAATGGATTGATTGGTTATGAATTGATCGGTAATTAACTCATTAGTCGCCAATCGGGTCGATTGGAAAAAGTCCTTGCCATATCAGTATCTCTGGGCCGTTGGAGAGGCTTGGAAATCGCGAGTTGAAGGAGAGCGCCTGGGCGATCGCTACCGCTGGGTGCACAGCAGTTTATGGCTCGATCTTTATCCTGAGCAGCCGCCAGAGGTGCTGGTTGAGCTGCCCCCTGAGGTCCTGCCCTACCTGCGACTGTCGGGCTATGCTCGCCATATTCCTAAACCATATACGGTGCTCACCGAGCTAAATCATCAGGCGTTAGATTCCCCTGTTGTGCTGTTAGATCAAGCTGCGATCGCCCCCAGTCCTGTCCTTGACGCTCAGCCGCCCCAACTGTTGCCTACCCTTGCCCAGCGATGGTCAGCCGCGCCTCCCCTAATGCAGCTCAATATGCTGTGGCAAATTGCATCCCTGTGGGAACCCCTGCGCGCTGAAGGGGTTGCTTCTACTCTGCTGACGCCAAATTTGATTCGATTAGACGGCAGCACAGTGCGTTTACTGGAGCTGCAGCCTGATACAGCTCAGGTCCCAACCTTACAGGCTTTGGGACAGCAGTGGCAGGCGCTGCTGCCAAAGGCTCACGGCGCCGTGACTCCTTTTTTGCAGCGCCTGAATGAGCATCTACAAACGGAAACCTACGGCACTTCAGAGCAGCTTTTGGTTAGCCTTGAAAAAGCGCTGAAAATTTGCGGCATGGGCCAAATCAATCAGGTCGCGATCGCTACCGCAACCGATCAAGGGCCAACCCGTAAACGCAATGAAGACGCCTGTTTCCCCGCTAGCGGCTCTGTTGCCGACTATCCTAATATTGGGCCTAATTTTGGGGCTCCGCTGCAAAATGTAGCCACTGTCTCTGCGCCGCCGATGCCGCTGGTGATCGTTTGCGATGGTATTGGTGGTCATGAGGGGGGAGATGTGGCCTCTAAGCTGGCCATTGAGAGCCTGCAAATCGCTCTGGCTCCAGTGCTTAAAGCGTTTAACCCTGATCCGGCAGCGATCGCGAGTGCTCTGTTTGAGGCCGTTTGTCGCGCCAACGACAACATTTCTGAGCGCAACGATATTGAACAGCGCCAGGCCCAGGGCCGCATGGGAACCACAGTGGTTGCGGCACTGGTCGTTGCTGAGTCGCTGTATCTAGCCCATTTGGGCGACAGCCGGGCCTATCGCATTACCGCCCAGAGCTGCCGCCAAATCACTGTCGATGACGATGTTGCTTCACGGGAAACTCGCCTAGGCTATAGCCTCTATCGAGAAGCCCTGTACCATCCGGGTGCCGGCTCCTTGGTACAGGCCCTAGGTATGACCTCGTCTGATTTGCTTTATCCTACGGTGCAGCGTTTTATTTTAGATGAAGATGCTTTAATCCTGCTGTGCTCCGACGGGTTGAGCGACAACGATTTGATTGAACAGACCTGGGTACAGAGTTTGCTGCCCGTTTTTGATCATCAACAACTGTTGAAAAACGGGGCCAACGATCTGATTCAGCTTGCCAACACCCACAATGGTCACGATAATGTCACCGTCGGGTTGCTGAGGGTCAGCGTGGTTCGCTCCTCTGCTCAAACGGTAGATGAAACCGCTGCTCCTTCTGAAGCTCCGCCGCCCGTGATGCCTAACCGCGTCGAGGCTTACCCACCCCAGAAGCCAGCGCCCCCTGCTCCCACTCCGCCGCCTAAAACCGCTGCCGATCCCGCTGCTCGGCCTAAGCCCTGGGGACTGATTATGGCTGGGTTTATGGGCGTAAGTGCGATCGCTGGCATAATCATTTATAGCGTTCTGCCGGAGTTGATGCCCGGCGGTCCCCTCCAGTTAGCCCGTCCGATCCAGCCCCTAATGCCCCAGTTCAGGCTGCCGTCCTGGCTGAATTCAGAGGCTGCTTTAGCGCTCTCCATCGATGATATTCTGCAGATCAACGCTGCGGCAGTTGATCTCAACGGTGTAAACCAGCCGCTTCTGCTCTACCAAATCCCGCCGGATTCGCTCGATCCAGCCCCGATAGAAGGACGATTAATTGCAGGTAGCGTTCTGCAAGTTGTAGAACAGCGCCAGGGAGACGATCAGCAACGCTGGGTCAGACTTAGGGTCTGCTCGGTTCCCTCTGGAGACTCTTTGGGCGATCGCCCGGCTGAATCCGATACCCCCACCGCCGAAGTCAACCCAGTCGCGCCCGGCAATCTGGTGCAGTTGGCCCAGCCGGATAGTCAGGGCTGGATCAACCTTGAAGTTTTAGAACAGGTAGTGCGTCTGCTAGAGAACAGTACCCTCAACCAGCGGGGAAACTGTCAAAGCTAACCTCAGTGGGAGAGATGCCTAACTAAATCCCTAACTGGGGGCACTATTGATATCAATTGAATGCGTGTGTGTGTTTGATGCCTGCCTTTGATTCACAATCTAATCCACTTTATCTCCGGTTAGCCGTTGATCGGTTGACTGCCGCTGACGCTGATCACTACGCCATTTGGGTTGTAGATGCCCCCTATCCCGGTGGCTATGTTCACCACGACTGCGTTTGGAGCCATACGCTTACCCAGGCGTGGCAAAGCTGGCAGGATATGTTTTCCCTGCGGGGCCTGCCCCAGGTGCCCCATGTCCCGTCCACCTATGTGCCTCAATTTATGCTAGATGGCCCTGCTGGAAGCGATGTGGGAGAGGGTTTCCCCCGCAGCTACAGCAGCCGTTTGATGCAGCATCTTGGTATTAACCTGTGGCAGTGGCTATTTGATGGCCCGGTTCAGCGCAGTATAGATCAAAGTTTGGGCATTGCTATGGGCCAAACTAAGCCCCTGCAGTTCCGGCTCGAATTGAGAGATCCTGACCTAATTGCCCTGCCTTGGGAAATTATGCAGCAGCAGTCGGGACGGCAGGCCATTTCCCTAAGTCAGCAAATTATTTTTAGCCGCACCACTAGCGATGTCGATCCGCTACCAGACTACGATCTGGACTCGGCTCTGCGGGTTCTGCTGGTGTTGGGCCACGACGACGATGCCCCAGTGGTGACTCAACCAGGCGATCGCCCCCAGCGATCGCCGATTTTGCAGCTTCAAGAAGAGGCGATCGCCCTGAAGACGCTGTTAGAAAATAGCCCCTCCAGTTTGACGGCCGGCAGCCGGGCCGTGGTGTGCCAGGTCGATACCCTGCTGCAGCCCACCCCTGCCGAGCTAATCGAAGCCTTAGAAAGCGGCCTGTACAACCTATTTTTCTATGCCGGGCATGGGGTTCCGGCTCCCGACGGGGGGCTGCTGTTCTTAAATGACGATGCCACCCTTAACGGCACGGAGCTAGCCCAGGTGCTGACCCGCTGTCAGGTCAAGCTCGCCGTATTTAACACCTGCTGGGGAGCCCAGCCCGATCGCCAGGATCAACAGCCGATTCCCCGCAGCAGCTTGGCGGAGGTGCTGCTACACCACGGTGTGCCAGCAGTGCTGGCCATGCGCGACTCTATCGCCGATGAGGAAGCGCTGAGCTTTATTCAGGTTTTTGCTCAGTCGCTAGCGGAACGGATGACCGTAGACCATGCGGTGGCGATCGCCCGCCAGCATTTG
>JBCDFX010000037.1:0-16089 GCA_039177155.1 Cyanobacteria bacterium P01_H01_bin.119 | reverse complement strand
GTTGAGATCGATGAGAAACGTGTCGATTAGAGGAGGCGAATCTCAGCATTAGTGCTTTGAGCAGCTTTCTGATGCCGCTGCTCACGAGAATAAATCGCTAGTTCAAAGTTTAAGTCTGGTCGGCCCTGCAGAAGCGAATTTTCTAGCCGTTGTCTATTGATATCTATGTGGTGTTCTCTCTTAGATTTGGCAACGTTGGCTGTCGCCGATAATGGGGCGACTCACTTTAACGTATTTCAAGCCGTGGTCGTGGGAGTAGTGCAGGGGCTAACTGAATTTTTGCCCATCAGCAGCACGGCCCACGTCAAAATGGTGCCTCTAGCGCTGGGATGGGGAGATCCGGGTATTGCGTTTACGGCGATTGTTCAACTCGGCAGCATTGGCTCTATCCTGGGCTATTTTTGGGCGGATGTTGTCGCTGTGGTGCGGGGATTTCAGCAGGCGATCGCGACGGGAAATTATCGCTCTAGTGAGTTTCGCCTGGGCCTGGGCATTGCCGTGGGAACGGTGCCTATCGTCGTGCTAGGGCTAATGATGAAGTTAGGGTTTGAAGAGGCTTACGACACTTTTGCCCGCAGTTCATTCACCATTGCCATCACCTCCATTGGCCTAGCCGTGCTGTTAGGGCTAGCAGAGGTAATTGGGCAGCGCAAGCGACAGTTTAACAACTTAGGCGTGGGCGATGGTGTTGGGGTCGGACTGGCTCAGGCCCTAGCGCTGATTCCCGGCGTGTCTCGCTCCGGGTCAACCATTACGGCGGCGCTGTTTATGGGGCTTGATCGCACTACAGCAGCCCGCTTCTCTCTGCTGTTAGGTGTTCCAGCAATTTTAATTTCGGGGTTGGTGGGCATTGGGGATATTTTTGAGCCAGAGGCGATTCCGCTAGGCTGGGGTGCTTTGCTGGCTGGCATACTGGCTTCGGTGGTGTCTTCTTATCTGGCGATTTACTGGCTAATCAAATTTTTAAGGGACCACACCACCTGGGTCTTTGTGGCCTACCGAGTAGGATTTGGCGCTGTAATTCTGTGGGCGATCGCAACTGGACGGCTCTCTTCGTTCTGATGTCTAAGCCTTTATGATTTAAGCAGAAGATTAAAACGTTAGGTATTAAAGGCTTTGGTTCAGGGGACGATTAAACCCGCTGTTGTTACACGGGTGCTGCCCGATTCTATTGGTGAGGAGCTGGGTTTTGAACCGGGCGATCGCCTGGTGACAATTAACGGTCAGCAGCCAAAAGATTTGATTGACTATCAGTTTCTATGCGCTGACGAGCTGTTGACGTTGGAGGTGATTGACGCCGCCGGAGAGCCTCACACCGTTGAGCTAGAAAAAGACTATGACGACGATTTGGGCCTAGAGTTTGAAACTGCTCTGTTTGATGGGCTAATGCAGTGCAATAATCGCTGCCCGTTTTGCTTTATCGATCAGCAGCCCCCCGGCAAACGGGACACCCTTTACCTCAAAGATGACGACTACCGCCTTAGCTTTCTCTACGGCAGCTACCTTACCCTGACTAATCTGACCGCTGCCGCCTGGGAGCGCATTGCCCGGCTGCGGCTGTCCCCCCTATATGTTTCCGTCCACGCTACCGAACCGGAGGTGCGGATTCGGCTGCTAAAAAACCCACGAGCCGGAGAAATTATGGCCCAACTGGCCTGGTTTCAGCGCCAGCGTCTGCAAATCCATGCCCAAGTAGTGGTGTGCCCCGGCATCAATGACGGCCTCCATTTGGAGCGCACCCTACGGGATTTGGCTCAATTTCATGCCCAATCTCATGCCCAGTCTCACGATGGAGACCTACCCGCAGTTGCCTCTGCAGCCGTTGTGCCCGTAGGCCTAACTCGCTTCCGTCCGGCTGAGGATCAGCTAACGCCGGTGGATACAGCCACTGCCTGCACCGTGATTGACCAAGTGCAAAGCCTCCAGCAGGAGTTTCAGCAGCGCTTTAGCACAACATTTGCCTGGCTAGCAGATGAGTGGTTTTTAATCGGACGCCGCCCCTTACCCCTCGAAACTCACTACGAAGACTATCCCCAGATCGGCAATGGTGTTGGCTCAATCCGGCAGTTTGTTAAACAGTTTGAGCAAGCGGCGGCGGCGCTGCCAAAGCAAGTGTCTCCGCCAAGGCATTTAGTCTGGGTGGTGGGCAACGCTGTGGAGCAGGCTTTTGCACCGCTGGTCGCTCAGCTCAATCAGGTCGATGGGCTCACGGTCACCCTAGCGCCGATTCGCAGCGACTACTGGGGCCAAGCCATCAGCGTTACCGGCCTGCTAACCGGCTGCGACATTGCTCAAGCGCTGCGGCAGCAAGATTTGGGAACCGGCCTTCTATTGCCCACCGTTATGTTGAAACAAGGGGACGCAGGCACCCCCGAAACGGCTTACTTTTTAGACGATATGAGCGTTGCGGATCTGGCCGACACGCTAGAGTGCCCAATCTGGCGAATTGCGTCCATCGATCAACTGATTGAGGTGTGCTGCGCTGAGCAGACGGCCCGCTCTCCCGCCGTACCGATGTCGTAATCGGCCAAGGGATGATTGGATTGGCAATTTGACTCGTAACCTTGCCTTAGCCGGGCAGTCAACTGTGGTTCTCTTGGGCTCTTGATTCTCTTGGGATATCCAGATTTGGGATAGCGCCATATAAAGAAAAGTTAATGAGCAGACTGGTGTTGGTTTAAAGTTGATCTGGCCCATGATCTGGCCCAGTTTTGTCGTCAAACTTTGTGGCCAAATACAGTGCCCACGTAGCGGCTAGTTAGTACTGAAATTGTCAACAACCCGACGTAAATATCTGAGGGTTGCTGCTGCGCTGCACAGGCCAGAGAACAACTGATCTGTTCCATTCGATTGCGGTCTTTTTAGGTTAATGGTGCAATGACTTGCTCAACTTCCCTGTTTTATTCTGCTGTCTTGAGTCTGAGTGCTGCGATCGCTTGGGGCGCATCTCCGGGGTTAGCCACCCCTCAACCGAGTCCTATTTCTTCCAACGACGCTGGTGAATCGCCGCTGCTGGCCCAAACCACACCGCCGGGTGAAGACATTATCAATTTGCCCGACTTTGAATCGTTCGACGATCCGAGTCTAGAGGGCAACGAGCTACCCAATCAGCCTGCCTATCAAACCGGATCGCCCCAGCCGGGGGAAGCGCCAGAAACCCTCAATAATGACCCCAACCCGCTGCGCTACCCGACCCAGCCGGAGGAGGTTGAAATTATTGGCACTCAGCCTATTACGCTGCAGCAGGCCATTGAGCTGGCTTATGAAAATAGCCAAACGTTTCGGGTGGCGCTTTTACAGCTTGAGCAGAGTCGTGAGGTGCTGCGCGAAGCCCAGGCCGCCCTTTTGCCCACCGTAGACGCCACCGCCAGTATCACCGGGCAGGATTCTGCCTCGACTAATATTGGCGGTATCTCAGTGGGCGGGGACTTTGACACCACCCTATCGGGGGGAGTTCGGGTTGACTATAATTTGTTTACCTCGGGGCTGCGAGATGCCAATATCCAAGCTGCGGAACGGCAGGTGCGGCTTAATGAACTGACGCTGGAGCAAACTCGTGAGGAACTGCGCTTTAACACCACCAGCGACTATTACGATCTGCAAGAAGTCGACCAGCAGGTGCGAATCAATGCGGCGTTTTTAGCCGAAGCCCAGCGCAACTTGGAAGATACCCAAATCCGGGAAGAAGTTGGCGTGGGTACCCGCTTCGATGTTCTGCGGGCTGAGGTACAGGTAGCCAATGCCCGCCAGAATTTAATTCAGTCTCAGAGTCAGCGCCGTATTGCCCAACGTCAGCTTGCCAATCGCTTAAACTTGCCGCCGACAGTTGATGTTTCTGCAGTGCCGCCGAGTCTGGAAGATCCCTGGCCGCTGTCTTTGGAAGAGAGCATTGTGCTGGCCTTCCAAAACCGCTCCGAGCTAGAGCAGCAGCTTGTGCAGCGAGAGATCGGGGAACAGCAGCGACGGGCTGCGCTGGCGGCAGTGCGGCCTCAAGTTAGCGTGTTTGGAAACTATACCCTGCAGGATAATCTGTCTAACAGCAGCGGCGTTACGGACAATATTTCTGTAGGTGCCCAGGTCACTTGGCGACTGTTTGATGGCGGAGCCGCAGCCGCCCAGGCTGCCCAGCGCGATCGCGATATCGACATCAGCGAAGAAACCTTTTCCCAAACCCGGGGCAATATTCGCTTTCAGGTAGAGCAGGCTTTTAGCAATCTCAGCGCCAATCGCGCCAACGTCAGAACCGCAGAAATTGCCCTAGAGCAGGCTCAAGAAGCGCTTGAGCTGGCGAATCTCAGGTTTAATGCGGGGGTTGGCACCCAGCTGGATGTGATCACGGCTCAATCGGAGTTAACCGAGGCTCAGAGCAACTTGGTCAGCGCGGTTGTGGGCTACAACCGTGCCCTAGCCTCTATGGAGCGCGCTATTAGCAATTTACCGGACGGTTTGACCGCCGAGCGTCCGCTGTCGGGAGAAAACGAATTTTAGAGCAAAGCGACGGTTTGACTTGAGATAAGCCGCGATCGCCCCTAGTCCTGCCAGTCCCGCCATCAGTCCGGGTTCTGGCGTGCTGGCGGTTGGGGTAGTAGGGTCAACGATAACAGGTCTATCTGGGCGGCTATCGTCCTGTAGGGCTGTGGCAACGGCACTGCCCAAGATGGCGTGTACCTGCGTGGTCGGATGCAAATCATCCCAAAATACGTGCTGATCGGGATTGGCGCAGGGCAGCCCCGTCTGAAAAGGCAGGGGTGACTGGAACCCTTGTAAACAGGACTCTGTTGTATTAGTAAAGCCAAAGGCACCCGATAGGGCCTGATCAAATAAAGCGTTGACATCAAACAGCGTGACCGCTTCAAGGCCCGCCACCACCTGATCTAAAAGCGCGTTGTGCTGGCTGGAGAGGGCACTCAATGCAGCCGATTGATTGCTGCTGAGGGCCTGAGGCACCCGGCCCAAATCGGGTAAATTCAAAACCAGCAGATTCTGAACCCCAGCATCAATAAAAGCGTCAATCGCCGCTTGAAGATTCCCGACTGGAATGGTGGGGTCGACTACACCGCCTCCGAGATAGTCATTCGCACCAGCCCAGAGAGTGTAAAGCGCGTTGGGATCAATGATTGGATTGAGTCCCAAATAGTTGTCAGTCACCTGCTCTTGGAGACCGTCAAAGTCCGGCAGCGGCAAAAAATTATTGACAATGTTAAAAGTGCTGGTTGTGGCTCCGCCTACGGCAAAATTACGAATAGGCAGGACATCTGCCCCAGGCTGCAAATCGTCGGCTAAATATTCAACCCAAAGGGGGCCATTGGCAAATTGCTGAGCATAGGGCGGAGAAGCTGGAATCCCAAAGAAATTAAACGGCGGCGGCAGCAAAGAGGTCTGACGATATAGATTCCCCGTGTCGGAGAGGCTGTCGCCAAACACATAAATTTCTGAGAAAGTCGCCGCAGAAACAGACGCCGGTACGGCCAGCGGCGCCAATACCGCGCTGAGAGCAATCAAACGAGTTTTAAGCAGCATATTAGAAGGGACCAGAACAATTTGCTTCTACGCCAACGACTCCAGCCATACTGGGTGGAGCGTGCAATCTAATCAAAGATATCACTGAGATTGTGCCAGAGTGTTGTTCCTGAGGGGTCACCGTTTATCAATTGTTGATACTGATTGATGGGCGCCCTCCATTACCGGAACGGGCGTCGCCAGTTAAACCAGTTTTCCTGCCAGTCTCGCCGCCACTGACCGGGCCGTCGGTGGCGCTGACGCCATTGGTCGGCGGTTTGCCCAATCAAGTCGAATAGGATTTTAGGATTACGGTTACAGGCGATCGCATTGACGGATAGTCGATTTGCCATCGCTTGCACCACCGGCTGAATCAACACTCTGGCGTAGGGCGCGGCCACCACTGCCCCTAAAATATCGCCCCGCCGATGAACAACCAGCTGACAAAAGCCCACGTTATGTCCTCTAAGCTGGGCCTGGGCAGACTCGGCGATCGCGGTGCGCAGCACCCAGGCATCCTGACCGTACCACTGTTGGGCAACTGCCTGAGAAACACCCACAATGGCAATCTCAGGATGTAGATCAATGCCCCAGGGAATCCACCGAGACTTGATCGCAAATCTTGGCAAAAATAGGGCATTTTTAAGGGCAATGTCGAGTTCTTCCGGGGCGATCGCATCTATCCCTCGATTGCCCAGAACAGTGCCGCCGACATATAGCCTAGGATCAATCGTCTGCAGGCGATCGCCAACATTGATCTGGTTCTGAGCAGAAACAATGACCAGGGTCTCCAGCCCCATTCCTTGGCAGTTTAAACGGGGATTGGCAGCCACAATCAGCTTATCAACGGCGATCGCCTCACCGCCTAGGGTCAGCTTAAAAGGGCCTGAAGCATTAGCTGTCTCTTTTAGCCCTAGGTCGCCGCCATAGATCTCAACCCCGTCTGCTTCGAGCTGGCCCAAAATCCAATGGGCAGTGTCACTGCCGTGGGCATAGACTGCGCTGGTTTCAGGCAGCCAAAGCTTGACGCTCACCGTTAGCCGGGCAAAGGCGCTGGCCAGCGCTAAGGCCGTTGGCGTACCCCCCAAAATTGCTAGCCGCTGAGGCAGGGCCGACCAGCCCCAGATCTGCGCCGGAGAATAGGCTGCCCGCGAGCAATCCCCAGCGGCATTATCTGCGTGATAGACAAAACCATTGAGCAAAAGGTAGGCCCGTCCGAGCAGGCGCCGACAATCTGCCGTCACAGACAGTCTGGAATCGGCCTGAAAATGCGCCGAAGCCGGAATCCAGTCCACCCCTGCTAAGGCAAGCTGGGCCGGCGAATAGTGCGCTAATGACATATCGCCGGCAGTTTTCGCCCGCTGGAGCCGGGCAGACCAGTCTAAGGCGGTGGCCTTTTCTGGTGCTGCTGGCGCTGCTGAATTGGGCCAGCGTCCGTGCCAGAGTTCAGGCCAGGAATGGGGAGCATCGCGATCGCCGCCGTAGGGAGACAGGCTGCTCAAGAATGCCTCCCAGTGCAACTGATGCCGCACTTGCTCAGGGGAGGGATCGACTAAGGCCACCCGTGCGCCTTCGCTAGCCGCCGCGATCGCAGCCTGCCGCGCCGCCAGGGTGCTGCCAACGATAACCAAGTCGTAAGTGCTAAAGCGCGTCATCAGTAGGTCGATATGTCAGTCACGGACGCTGCTCCAGCCGCTCGGCTACCCCTTTGAGCCGCCGCAGTTGGGCCTGCATATCCTGCTGAGTCCACTGGGCCGCAAACTGCTTAAATCCCAAAGCCACAATGGGATTGGGAATGCTGAACTCAAATCGATTGAGCAGCTGAGTGCCGCTGTCTTGCGGAACGCACTCCCAGCGATCGCGCCCCTTAAAGAAGCCTTCAAACGCCCACACCACCAGACCTGGCTCTCGTTCAATAACGGTGCTGCGTAACGTGGGCCGAATCAGCGGAATTTGAATCACAAATCGGCTGCGTCCTCCCAGATCGGTGCTCCAATCGCCCACGGGTTCGCAGCGTAACGCCGGATTGAGCCACTGGTGCATCAACGTCAAATCCGTAAAGCAGCGCTCAACGGCGGTGGCACTCGCCCGAACCAGGGTGGACTGTTCAAAACATTGCTTAAAATTTTCCGACATCCGCCGCACTTTATCTGCAAGTCACCGAATCTGCAAGTCACCGAATCTTCAAGTCACCAGATCTTCAGGTCACCAAATCTTCAGGTCACCAGATCTGCAAGTCACCAAATCTGCAAGTCACCGACGGCGCTAAGCCAAATTGTAAGGACTGAAGATGGCTAGCCCAATCAATGTAGAAACAATGTAGCTCAGTATATGGCAGTTTTTTATCCTTCCCTTGCGGGATGGCAGCGCAGAACAAGCTGAGTACCTTACAAAGCTGTATGGATGAATAATCCCGTCCCAAAGACGGACTGATGGGCTGAATTCGGGAATTTTTTATCCCATTCCCTCAGGTTAGGGTCAGAATACCGGATTTTTTCTGAAATCCTGATATCATCTCGCCTATAAGCATTCGATAGAGCCTGTCCCTTTTCGGCAGCGTTTTTTGCGTTTTTGAGTTGATTGATTTAGGTCTGTGTGTTGTTGAGGAAATATTTTAGTTTATGAATATTTTTGACAGTTCTGGGTTGGGTCTCCTACCGACCCTTGCAGCGCCTCAGATGGTGGGGCAAACCAATTCTGCCAGTGCGTTGACTGAGGAATTCGGGCGTCAGCTTGGTCAGTTTTTGCCGGGGCTGCTGCTGGCTTTGGTCTACTTAATTGTGGGCTGGCTAGTGGCAACGGTTTCGGCTTCCCTGGTAAAGGGCATTTTGAACCGCACTAATTTAGACGATCGTATTGCCAATGCCGTCCTGGGGCAGGATCAGGGCACCGATGTTCCGGTTGAGCAGTGGGCGGCCAGCTTAGTCTACTGGATTATTTTGACCTTTACGCTGGTTGCATCCCTGCAGCGGCTGGGTCTAGAGGAAGTTTCGGCACCGCTCAATAACTTCCTTCAGGAAATTTTTGCCTACCTTCCCCGCATTGGGGGTGCGATAGCGCTGCTGGCTATTGCCTGGGCGATCGCAACGATAGTCAAGCTTTTGGTTACCCGGGGGCTATCTCGGTTTAACTTAGACGATCAGCTTGCTAGCCAGATGGGCACAGCCGATGGCAGAAGCCCAGTGCTGGTCAACGAGACCGTTGGCGATGTGCTCTACTGGTTTATCTTTTTGCTGTTTTTGCCGCTGGTTTTGAGCGCGCTCAGCTTACCCGGCTTACTGACGCCAGTTGAAGGGCTAATTGACCAGTTTTTAACCGCGATCCCTAAAATCTTGACCGCTGGGCTGGTGCTCGTGATTGGCTGGTTTGTGGCAAAAATCGTCCGCACCATTGTGACTAATTTTCTCGTCGCCACGGGCATCGATCAGGTTGGGGAACGAGTTGGCCTGTCGGCAACCGCTAGCCAGGGCGTTGTGCTCTCCACCCTGGTTGGCAATATTGTCTACATTTTGATTTTGATTCCGGTTGCTATTGTTGCTTTAAACGAGCTAGATTTACAGGCCATCTCTGACCCCGCCGTCAATATGCTGGAGCAGGTGCTGGCGGTGATTCCGCAAATCTTGCTGGCGGGCTTAGTAGTCCTTGCAGCCTACTTTGTGGGTAAGTTTGTGGCGGACCTGGTCACGGGCCTGCTTGCCAGCATTGGGTTTGACAATGTGTTTGCGGTGTTGGGACTGCCAGAACTTAATACCTCAGCCCCCGCCGATGAGGATCCTGAGGCAGCGACGCCCGCAACAACGGTGCAAACGCCTGGCAAAACTCCCTCTGAGATTGTGGGAATTATTGTTTTGGTCGGTATTGTGCTGTTTGGCTTGGTTACCGCCACTGAAGTGCTTCAGTTTGCCCAGCTTACTGATATTGTCAGCGCCATTTTACAAGTCTCAGCTCAGGTGCTAAGCGGCGTCATTGTGTTTGCCATTGGCCTCTATGCCGCTAATTTGGCGTTTCGGGCGATTCAAAGCACGGGCTCTGGTCAGGCCCAAGTGCTGGCTCAGGCGGCTCGCATTGCCATTATTGCCCTAGTCGGTGCAATGGCCCTACAGCAGATGGGCGTAGCAACTAATATTGTCAATCTGGCCTTTGGTCTCCTGCTGGGGGCTGTGGCCGTTGCGATCGCGATCGCCTTTGGACTGGGGGGTCGCGATATTGCCTCTGAGCAAATCCGAGAGTGGCTTGAAGCCTTTAAGCGCCGTTAGGTTAATTGGCGAATATCCTTTGGGTTAAATCGCTTTAAAGAGGTGCGGAATCGATCGATTCCGCGCCTCTTTGATGTTTCAATCTAGGGGCTGTCGTCAGTTAGATTTCAACGCCTTCTTAGCAACGGTTGGCCCCTAGCTGTGTGGCCCTAGCTGTGTGATTAGGGAGGACGTGTTTACAGCTTGCTGCTGACCACGCATCTCAGCGATACTGGGTGCTGTAAGCAAGCTGGCTAGAGATACAGTGTATTTGCCAATAGATTGGTTGCTCTCGGTAGCAGCCAATGCTATCGCCCACCGGTAAAGCGATGGATTCAGACGACTTTAACAGCGAACAACTGGCCCAATATATTGAGCAGACGGGCAAAATAACCCAGCCCTGGGTGCTGCTACAGCTGCGGCTTAAGAAGCTGCAGGAACGACGACATCAGCTCTCCGAGGCAGCGTATCTCCAAGAGTTAGAGGCACTGCACCAGTCGCTGATGGGGATGGGGGAATGGTGGGTAGGACGAGAAGACGACGTGTTTTAGGTTTTAGGACAAACTTATGACGACTACAACCGCTCTCGATCGGCCATTGTTTAAAGAGCCCCAGTATTTTGTGAACCGTGAGCTGAGCTGGCTGGAGTTTAACCGCCGCGTGCTCCATGAAGGATTTGATCAGCGCACGCCGCTGCTGGAGCGACTTAAATTTATCAGCATTTTTAACTCAAACCTGGACGAGTTTTTTATGGTTCGGGTGGCGGGTATTAAGCAGCAAATCACGGCCCAGGTTAGCAAACGTACCCCCGATGGCCGCACACCAGAGGAGCAGCTAGAAGATATCAGCGATCGCCTGCAGCCCATGGTGGAGCAAGAGCATCGTTTTTTTGAACAAGAGCTGCTGCCCCTGATGGCTGACAACGGCATTTATCTGCTCAGCTATGACGCCCTCAATGCAGAGCAGCAGGCTTATTTGCAAAAGCACTTCGAGGAGCAGATTTCTCCTGTGCTCACGCCGCTGGCGGTGGATCCGGGTCATCCCTTTCCCTATATTTCCAATCTCAGCCTTAACCTGGCGGTTGTGGTGCGCGAGGTTGAAACAGGAGAAGAGCACTTTGCCCGAGTCAAAGTTCCCAAGGTGCTGCCCCGCTTTGTCACCCTGCCCGAAACCCTCACCAAAGAGATGGGCAGCGAGCCACCTCGCTGGGTCGGCGTCTCTCTGGAAGATGTGATCGCTCATAATCTGGCCTCTCTATTTGTAGGGATGGATGTGCAGGCTTACTACGCCTTTCGGGTCACCCGCAGCGCCGATCTTGACGTTGAGGAAGATGAAGCAGATGACCTGATGATGGCCATCGAGCAGGAGCTGCGTAAGCGTCGATTGGGAGGCTCTGTCGTGCGTTTAGAGATTCAGTCTTCAACCCCCAAACCCGTTCGAGAGATGCTGATTCGAGAGCTTAAGCTACACGACGACGATATTTACAATATCGACGGGTTAATTGGGCTGGGCGATTTAATGACCTTTATGAGACTCTCCCTGCCAGAGCTAAAAGATCCCAACTGGAAACCAGTTGTCCCCAAGCCGTTTCAAAAGCTCAGCGCCAGCGGCGAGGATACGGACGAGGGCGAAGATTTATTTACGGTTTTGCAGCGGGGAGACCAGCTGGTGCATCACCCGTATCAGTCTTTCTCTTCCACAGTGCAGCGCTTTATTACCCACGCGGCTCACGATCCGGGGGTGCTGGCGATCAAAATGACCTTGTATCGCACCTCAGGAGATTCGCCCATTGTCAACGCATTGATTGCGGCGGCTGAAAACGGTAAGCAGGTGGCGGTGCTGGTAGAGCTTAAGGCCCGCTTTGATGAAGAAAACAACATTAACTGGGCGCGAAAGCTAGAAAAGTCCGGGGTGCATGTGGTCTACGGCGTCGTTGGGCTCAAGACCCACACCAAAACAACCCTGATTGTGCGGCGGGAGGGCGATCGCATTCGCCGCTATATTCACATTGGCACAGGCAACTACAATCCGAAAACGGCCCGGCTATACACAGACCTGGGGATTTTTAGCTGCAATCCCGACTTAGGCGCTGATCTCAGCGATTTATTTAATTCTCTGACGGGCCATTCTCGCCAGCAGTCCTATCGTAAACTGCTGATTGCTCCGGTCACCCTGCGCTCCCGTATGGTTGCTTTAATTCGTCAGGAGATCGATCACTGCCGGGATGGCGGCACCGGAAAAATTGTCGCCAAGATGAATGCTCTGGTAGATCCTGAAATTATTGAAACCCTCTACGAGGCGTCCGCCGCTGGCGTTCAAATCGATTTGATTGTGCGCGGTATCTGCTGTTTGCGACCGGGCGTTCCGGCGGTTAGCGAAAATATTCGCGTGATCAGCATCATAGGACGGCTGCTGGAGCATTCTCGGATATTTTATTTTGAGAACGGCGGCGATGAAATCATGCTGATTGGCAGCGCCGACTGGATGCCCCGCAACCTAGATCGGCGGGTCGAAGCCGTTACGCCGATAGACGAGCCTGCTCTAATGCAGGAACTAAAAGAAATTTTGCGCATCTTTTTATCGGATAACCGTCAGGCGTGGGAACTGCTCTCCGATGGTAGCTATCGCCAGCGACGCCCCCAGCCGGATGAGGCGGAGCAAAGTTCTCAACGATGGCTGATCGAGAAGGCAACGGCAGAAGCGGGGCTTCACTAAGAGACCTTACTCAAAGCTGGAGTTTACAGATTTAGAGCTAACGGGCAGCTGGGCTAGGGCGCGTCATCAATTAAAACCAGAATGTTTCCGGTATAAGCATTACCGCGCCCGCCCCGCATAACAAACTAGGGGCTGAAACACCTTCCGCATAAAGACTTGATCGCTAACTGATGACACGCCCCAGCTTAAGCTATCTTTTTTAGCCCAAAACCTCTTCTAGCTTGTGCTGATCCCAAAGGCGCTGATACAGGCCGGGCTGCTGCACAAGGGATTCATGATCGCCAGACTGGACAATTTTGCCGCGATTCATCACCAAAATGCGATCGGCAGCGGCGGCAGCAGACATCTGGTGGGAAATAAAGATCACCGTTTTACGCTGGGTACCTGCAGTCAAGCTGTGCAAAATTGCGGTGGCCGTTTGGTTATCGACACTGGCGAGGGCATCGTCGAGTACCAGAATAGGGGCGTCTACCACTAGCGATCGCGCCAGGGCCGTTCTTTGCCGCTGCCCGCCGGAGAGCGTAATGCCTCGTTCCCCCACAATGGTGTCGTACTGCTGGGGAAAGGTGTCAATTTCGTCGGCGATTTGAGCCTGATGCGCCGCGCTAACGGTCTGTCTCAGCGCCGTTTCAGGCTTACCGTAGCGGATATTGTTTTCAATGGTGGTGCTAAATAAAAAGCTGTCCTGGGGAACAAATGCGATCGCGCCTCGAAGATCTTGCAGAGAGAGGGTCGTCACATCTTGTCCGTCAATAAAGAGCTGGTTTGGCCCAATATCCAGCAGCCGAGGCAGCGCATTGGCCAGAGTCGATTTGCCGGAGCCAATAGGCCCCACAATGGCAACGATTTGCCCGGGCTCAATGATAAAGCTAACGTCCTGTAGGACGGGGGTAGTGCTGCCGGGAAAGGTATAGCTTAGATGACGGGCGCTTACCTGCCCCTGAACCCGACCTAAAGGTTGAGCCGTGGGGGAGGAAATTTTGGGCTCAGCCATCAAAATTTCTTCGACCCGAGCAATGCTAACCTCGCCGCGCTGATAAGCAGTAATGGTAAAGCCCAGCAGAGCCGTTGGAAAGACCAGACGCTCTACATACAGCAGCATGGCCACAAATTCACCTACGGTAATTGCGCCATTGATAATAGCCCCTGCACCCATAGCCAAAACCGTCAGCAGACTAATGCTGGCTAGCCCTCCCAGTAGGGGAAACAAGATATTGCGGGTGCGGGCCAGAGCTAAGTTCGCCCTTAGCAAATCCTGGTTGCGATCGCCAAATGCTCGCCGCTCATTCGCTTCCTGAGCGTAGATTTTAATCAGGGCAATGCCGCTCATATCTTCTTGTATCAGACGGCTGAGATCTGAAATTTGCTCTTGTACCTCAAGCTGCTCATCCCGCAGGCGATCGCCGAATATCTGCACCAAAACCAGCATAACGGGGTACACCAGCACTGCCACAACCGTCAGCCGAAAGTTGATCGAAATCATCACCGGCAGAGTCAGGGTATAGGCAAATAGGGTGTTAGCCAAACTTAGAATGGCAAACCCCAACAGTCGCCGGATATTATCGACATCGCTGGTAGCGCGGCTAATCAGCTCTCCGGCAGTGTTATTGGCAAAATAAGCAGGTTCTAGGGTAAGTAAATGCTCAAAGATGCTCTGTTTAAGGTCAAATTCCACCTGCCGCCCCATGCCAAACAGCCAGATACGGGAGGCCATCCGCATCACCCACATCGCAGAGGCCAGCAGACCAATCAAACCGCCATACTGCAAGACCTGACGGTAGCTAAAGGTAACGGTTAAATCGTCAATCCCTTCGCTGATCAGCAGCGGAATAGCAACGCCAAAAACATTCACTAACAGTAGAGCAACAACGCCCGCAGTGGCCTGTTTCCAATGGGGCCGAAAATAGCCAACTAACTTGTTAAACCGCGATCGCGCCATAAAGTTCTACGAGCATGCTACTGACCCATAGTAGAAGAAATTAGGTCAGCCCGGGCCGTCACGCAGCATCATCCCGACTCGGCCTGACGACTGTAACAGTCCCAATCGTCCGCTGGGCCGCACCAGCAGTCGCTAAATTTCTACTAGCTCTCGCCAACTGACGCTATAAGAGGGAAGCCAGCCTCGCAGCAAATAATAAAAAGTCGTCAGCAGCTCATCCCAAAACCGCGTAGTCAGCCGCAGTCCCTCAACACTGGGCACAACGTCGGAAAGCTGCACCAGCAGATCATTGCTGCGGGCCAGCACTCCATCAGCCAAACCCCCCGCACTGAAAAAATCTGTAGGGCGGGCAACCACGTTGATATTGAGATGCTCAAAGGTCAGCGCCGCCCGTCGAATACTCAGGGCCGGTGCCACTAGCATAATGCGATTTTGACTAGGGTCGGGATCGTCGCCCCCGGTCAGCAGCTCTCGCTCTGCTAAATTCTCCTGCACTCGCTCCGCTGTTGCTCGCGCCGCCATACCTGTATTGAGAATTCGCACCACGTCGTCATTAGCGTTGGTGGGATCAGTCCCGGCTACCCCGCCGTAGCGCAACACCTGCTTTAGGGCCCGGTTCTTCTCCGCCTGCTGGTCTTCATTGCCCATCGTTGCCCCCGCCGTGACGTAAATCGTTGGACTACTGCCCAGACGCAGCAGCTCACTATACAGCGTAGAGGCATAGATCAAGCGGGGCTGGAGATTGACATTGAAAGGCTGACCACTGCCCACTTGAGTCGGGGCCTCCGCAGTCTGATTAACTTCATCAACGCTATCTCCCATCACCACCAGGGCCAAAATATTGTTTAGGGGCACCTGGCCTGGAATCTCAGCCGGACAGACATCTTCACAGAGTTCACGACGCTGATCAAAAGCGGCCTGCACGGACCCCTCGCTGTAGTTGGTCAAAGAACGCCCCACAATTGGTAAGCTGCTGACCAATAAAATAGTTAACGCCCAGGCAATTCGACTGCCGTTTGCTTTTTTGATACCGCTGCTAAGCGCTACGAACATCAGCGAAATCGCGGCTCCTAGGGGATACAGCGGAAAAGATAAAATCCGCCAAATGGTTTCAACTGCCGGACTGCTGGTGTCAATAAAGGAGGCAACCAGTAGCCCCAAGACAACAAATCCACCAAACCAAGTGAGGTAAGTGCGGGGGATAAACCGCAGCAAGATATACCAAATAATTAAGCCGACTGCTACCCACAGCAAAATTCGGGTTAACAGAAGCAATATCATATGAGACTAACCTCTCTTGCCGCATTGATAGGGCCGGCCAGATTAACCACTCTGTCCAGTACCGCTGAGATAACAGGCATAGGCGCAATTCGATTCAAAACCGCTCAAACCAGGCAGACCGCTGTACCAGCATCCTGCGGTTTGTTGTACCACAGACCGACTAAAACGGTTCACTATTCATGCAATTCCACACGCAAAATTCTTTTAGCGCGGGGGCGGCCCGCCGGGTGGTCTTATCGGCAGACGATCTTGGTCAGCGGCATCCGGCCTGCTGCCGGGTCTGGAGGGGCCGCCTGCGGGTGGCTGTTGGCGAAAGCTCTCATTAGGCGTTCCCCGAAACTCCCGAGAAATATGGAGATTCGTACTGCCAGTTGCGATCGCCCCGCCAAAATTCTCCCGCGCTGGGCTCAAACAAAACAC
>JBCDFX010000036.1:0-16693 GCA_039177155.1 Cyanobacteria bacterium P01_H01_bin.119 | reverse complement strand
TATTTGGAACAACGGCGAGCCTACCTTTGGCGGGGATAAGTATGCGGGCCTAAGCCAGACCGCCCTGTGGTACATCGGCGGTATTCTTAAGCATGCTCCCGCTCTGCTGGCGTTTACCAACCCCACGACCAACTCTTACAAGCGTTTGGTGCCTGGGTTTGAGGCTCCCGTGAACCTAGCTTACTCCCAGGGCAACCGCTCCGCTTCGGTTCGAATTCCTCTCTCTGGCGATAGCCCCAAGGCCAAGCGTCTGGAGTTTCGTTGCCCCGATGCCACCTCCAATCCCTATCTGGCCTTTGCCGCCATGCTATGCGCGGGGATTGACGGTGTTAAAAACCAAATTGACCCTGGTGAGCCGCTGGATGTGGATATTTATGATCTTAGTCCTGAAGAGCTGGCTAAAATTCCGTCTACCCCTGGTTCTCTGCTGGATGCCCTCAAGGCCTTGGAAGCGGATAACGAATTTTTGACCGTGGGCGGTGTCTTTACCGAGGACTTTATTACCAACTGGATTGAGTATAAGCTCGATAACGAGGTGAACCCCATGCGTCTGCGGCCTCACCCCTATGAGTTGGCGCTGTACTACGATTGCTAACGCTGCTTTAGGACTCAGTCAAAATATAAATCACCCAGTTGAGCAACAAGATTGAGTGACCAGATTGAGCGAGTTAATTAGGTGTGGCAAAATTGCCACACCTTTTTTGATTAAAATCGATAGGTGAATATGCGATTGCCCTGTTATTGACCAGTAGCATCCATTCACCAGCAGCATCCATTCGCCAGCATCATCCTGACAGCGACCAACCCGATATCCACCAACTATTAGGCGACTATCCAGAATCTCCCATGTTGTCAGCTATCAAGCCCAAACCAGCTACCGATAACCAGACCGTCTACTTTCGCTGTATCGCGGGCTGCCCTGGCAAACATTCTATTTACGACGTGATTTACACCTGCCCCACCTGCGGCAGCCTGCTGGAGGTGCATCACGAGCGCGAGCCCCTGAAACAGCGCAGCGCCGCTGAGTGGCGGCAACTGTTTGAATCTCGGGTAGGGACAACTCGCTGGCCCTACGGCAGCGGCGTATGGGGTCTGCGGGAGTGGGTCGTGCCTTCTCTGGCCGACGAAAATATTGTCAGCATGTTTGAGGGCAACACCAACCTGTTTTGGGCCGAACGGCTGGGCAAGCAGTTGGGGGTACCTGATTTATGGATTAAGCTCTGCGGCAATAGCCACACGGGCAGCTTCAAAGACCTCGGCATGACCGTCTTGGTAAGCGTGGTCAAGCAGATGATGGCCCAGGGCAGCTCGGTAAAAGCCGTGGCCTGCGCCAGCACCGGCGACACTAGCGCGGCGCTGGCGGCCTATGCAGCCTATGCGGGCATCCCGGCGGTGATTTTCTTGCCTGCGGGCAAGGTCAGCACGGCGCAGTTGATTCAACCTGTTGCCAATGGAGCCCATGTGCTGGCTTTGGATACCGACTTCGATGGCTGCATGAAAATCGTTAAACAGGTCACCCAAGACAATTCAATCTATCTGGCTAACTCCATGAATAGCCTCCGGATTGAAGGCCAGAAAACCGTTGGCATTGAAATTGTTCGCCAGTTTAACTGGGAGATTCCCGATTGGATCATCATTCCGGTGGGGAATTTGGGCAATATCAGCGCCCTCTACAAGGGCTTTAAGCTGATGATGGATTTGGGCCTAATCAGCCGAATGCCCAGGCTTGTTGCTGCTCAAGCCGCTAAGGCCAATCCGTTTTATGAATCGTTTAAGCGCGACTTTGAGGATAAAGTCACCATTACGGCACAAAAAACCTTGGCCAACGCCATACGCATTGGAAATCCGGTGAGCTACGACAAAGCCGTTAAAGCCATCAGAGAGACGAACGGCATTGTGGAGCAGGCCACTGAAAATGAGCTGGCCGCTGCCGCCGCCCACGCTGACTTAACCGGCATGTTTGCTTGCCCTCACACGGGTGTGGCTCTGGCGGTGTTGTCCAAGCTGGTTAAGCGCGGCGTGATTCAATATAGCGATCGCACCGTAGTTGTCAGCACCGCCCACGGGCTGAAATTTACTGACTTTAAGGTGGGCTATCACGAATCTCGCTTAGAAGACGTGACCAGTCAGTACGCTAACCCGGCGGTTCACTTACCGGCTGATGCGGACGCGGTTAAGGCAGAAATTCAAAAGCGACTGGCTTAAAGCCCGCATGGATTCAGCATTGAATTAGATTCAGACTCAGTTAGATTCAGCACTCAGTTAACGATCGAACTCTGGGAATGTGCCCTGGGGTTTGAGGGGCGATCGCGTCTTGGAAACGCAGCAGCTAAATTCTTTAAGATGCGTTAGTTTCTAAACAAGTCTCTACATTTCTACATACTCACACCTCTGCTATGACCATTGCATACCCCCGAAAATTTCAAGGCTCTCTTAGCGCCCGCGATATTATGGGCCAGGTGATTCACAACCGTGAGATTCATATGGTCACCCTCAATCGCTATCGATTTAACGAACAGCGGAGCTGCGTTGACTTGACCAACGTGATTGAACAGCTTGACGGTACCCCCAAAGATTTGATCAAAGATCTCTCCCACCACGTCGCTGATGAGGCGCGTCATGCCGTTTGGCTGACTGATTTACTGGTAGATCTGGGCGCAGAGGTTGGAACACCTCCCGGTGCCTCCTATATTGACGAGTTTGAGCGCCTGATTGATGACGATCAGTTTGCCCACGAAGACCAGCGAGAAGATGCGATTATCGATATGTTGGCAGCGGTCAACGTTACCGAGAAACGGGGCTGTGAGGTCTTTTCGGCCCATGTTTACGCACTGAAACGAGCTCCCCAAACTTCAGAAAACGTCAAAATTCGCGAAACCATCGAAAAGATTCTGCCTGAAGAGGCCGGCCATGTGCGCTGGGGCACCCGCCGCCTAGCCGAAATTTCCAAGCAAAGCCCGGCTCATCGCGAAAAGGTAGAGCGGGCTCGCTGTAAGTACATTGCCATTGAGCAGGCCGCTTACGAGGCGGGAGATATTACTTTTGGTGCCGAAGTCCGCCGGATTGAAAAGCTGGTAAATATTGCCAACATGCTGCCGGTTTGGCAGCGGCCCCAGTATTTGATGGAGCGATTACCTATGACCTTAATTGCGCCTGAAGTACAAAGGACTCGCTTTAGCGCTGCTCAACGGGCTTGGGAAAAAGATCCTCAACTGTTTGTGGAAAAGTTTATCCCGATGTTCTTCAACGGCGTCAATCAGGTCAAAGACAGCAAGAAAAAGGGCGTAACCTTAGCCTAGCGCCGATGGCAGCCTGCTGAAAGGTTTGGGCAGGTGCAGGTCAGACTGCTCTTGTGTTAGCCACTCCAGCTATACTAACTTGGGGTAAGCAAGCTGAAGCTATAGGCGCAGTGCAAGCAGCTTAATGACAACACAAAGGTTCGCCGGGAGCCTATAGGATTCTATTGCTCGCGGTTTATGCCTAGCTGTTCGTTCTGCTGTTATGGATGTCGCCAGCGATTTTAATGCAGGTTGCCAGAGTTGCATCGGTTTTAATCGCTTCAAAATCCAGATGGGTCAGGGTCGCCCGGTAGCCGCGATCGCGCAGGGCATAAATCAAGCGATCGCGGGGCGGGATATCCATTTTGCCGTAGCGGCCAATATCCCCCAGCCTGTAAAAGTAGGGGGGCAAGTCGGATTCAGCCTGCATCAGCTGTAATAGTTTCACTCGCTTGCTCCATCCCCAAGTTTGTGCAAGCGCTTCCATCTCCGCCAGCATTGCGGCGTTATGTAAATGGCCCAACCACAGGGGACCGCTGATACTCAGGCCGATATCTTGATCAGCACAAATTTTGCAAGAGGCCTGGCCCAACTGTCGCCAGTTCAGGGTTTGGAACTGACCACACCGATGGCAATAGCCCAAAAAGCCGTATTGGTCGTTGGGCCAAGCTTGGTTCATCACCAGCCGCACCATTACCCGATGCACCTGCCCGTTGAAGAGTGAAAAAACGGGTTCAACTCCCATAGATTTTGTTGCCGCCTGCTGTAAGACGCTCCCAATTAAAATTCTTAGCCCCTGCTCGTGAACGGCGGGATGGGCGCGGGCGCAGGCTCCGTAGGCTTGAATACTGCGCTCCGGATTATGCCCCCCGGTTGTGCGAGTGTCTGTGCTGGTGAGATACAGCAGGCCGCCAATTTTGGTGGCCCATAAGCCCGTACTAAGGAAAGGTACCGGACTGCCAAAACTGTCAATATCCACCAAATCGTAAAAGTCTCGCTGCTGATAGCAGTCAAAAAAGAGCTGATTGGCATCCTGCTGGGTGAGGCGATAGGAGCGGGGGCGCATGCCAGCTGCCAAGTTTTGGCTGAGCACGCGGTGCACCTCAGGATTGCCTTCGTTGGCCCACACCCAGTCAGCCCCTGCCTCAAGCTGGTAGCGCAGCGGACGCACGCCGCAGCCCGTCATCGCATCTAACACCCGCAGTTCGCCGCGCCGCTGCCGATACACCGCCGCCGCTAGAATGGCTAGATCTCGCCCGACTTGGCTATAGGGCCGATAAAATGCAGACTCAGTTCGAAATTGAGCTTTGCCTTCGCGATGCCAGCCTGAGTCTGGACTAGTGGGCGGCTGGGTGGGCATCAGCAACTCGTAATCGTCAAGCTTTCTCCAATGGAGCCATCGTTAATCCCGCACGACTCAGCTGGGTATGGTATAGCTCTGCCTGCTCAAGCGGGCCAACCCACACCGTGGCCTGTCCTTCATTGTGAACTTGGTGAGTCAGTTCCCAAGCGCGATCGCTAGCCATATTGGGAATATACTTTATCAGGCAATTGGCAACATGCTGAAACGTATTGAAATCATCATCAAGCACAATAATTTTGTAGTTGGGGTAGGGTTTACGGGTAACTTGGCGAGTACGCTCAGGGGTAACGACTGGAGAAGCTGTTGCTGCGTGGGGCACAGCCGAAGACACCATAACCATATCCGCAGTGAACTCTAACAACGCTCGGAAATCTCTTTCCCTAGTGTAACCAACTGGGGCAGCTCGCTCAGTGGGTTGCTCTCAGCAATCTGGCCAGCGCGACAACCGTGAAAACCATAAAGGCGAAAACTTAAAAATGAGAACCATGAAGAAACGCCTGGGCAAATTTGCCCAGGCGCAGTGTGGTGTGAGGAGTGAACGGAAACTTCCGTCTCCGCTTTCTCTTTTATCTTAAGAGACAGATAACCATTTGCCATGAGTAAATTGCAGGATTTCAAAACTTTTATTTACCCATGCCCAACTGCTGCGCCTTTTGATAAACCTTGCCTTCGGTTAATAAAGACGGCGCAATAATCACCTCAGCCTGCTGCATTTCTTTAATATTTTTAGCACCGAGGGTGCCCATGCTGGTTTGCAGTGCCCCAAAAAAGTTGTGGGTGCCATCGTCAAGCTGGGCCGGACCCCGTAGAATTTGCTCCAGACTGCCAGTGGTGCCCACCTTAATACGGGTGCCCCGGGGCAAGACCGGGCTAGGTGTGGCCATGCCCCAGTGAAAGCCTCTGCCGGGGGCCTCGGCAGCGCGGGCAAACGGAGAGCCAATCATAACGCCATCGGCACCGCAGGCAATGCACTTACAAATATCGCCCCCCGTTACCAGTCCACCATCGGCAATCACGGTGACATATCGTCCAGTTTCTGCATAAAAATCATTCCGGGCTCCGGCGCAGTCTGCAACTGCAGTCGCCTGGGGAACGCCGACACCTAGCACGCCGCGAGAGGTACACGCTGCCCCCGGCCCAATCCCAACCAGTACGCCAGATGCGCCTGCCTTCATCAGATTTAGCGCAACTTCGTAGGTGACACAGTTGCCCAAAATCACGGGCATAGGCATCTTTTGGCAAAACTCAGCCAGGTTCAGCGGGGTAATCGACTCAGGAGATAAATGGGCAGTAGAAACAACGGTAGCCTGAATAAAAAATAGGTCAGCGCCTGCCTCAGCCACTGCATCGCCGTAGCGTACCGCTCCGGCTGGCGTCGCGCTGACTGCGGCAACCCCACCCTGGGCTTTAATGTCCTGAATTCGCTGCCTAATCAGGGCGGGCTGAACGGGTTCGGCGTAAAGCTGCTGCATTAGAGGCACAAATTCGGCGTTGCCCACCGATGCAATGTTGTCCAAAATCGGTTCTGGATCAGCATAGCGGGTTTGGATACCTTCTAAATTTAGAACCCCCAGTGCGCCGAGCTGGGTCAGGCGCACCGCCATTTTGACATCAACAACGCCGTCCATAGCGCTGGCGATAATCGGAATGTCTCGCTGAATTCCGCCGATTTTCCAACTGGTATCGGTGAGCTGCGGGTCAAGGGTTCGCAGCCCCGGAACCAGCGCAATTTCATCAATACCGTATGCGCGACGTGCCGCTTTACCCTGACCAATTTGAATACCCACAGCTTCTTTCCATTCCCAAGATCATTTAGCTAGCCTAGCAAATAAACTTATAAGAATTACATCGTCGTTGCGCGCTGAAAAAGGGACGGGGAACTGGGAGAGGCAGCACCAGCATTGAGCGGCACAGTTATCTTTCACCGAACCCCTACCGGCATCAAAACTATTCAAACTCTGAGGAACTGAGGTGAATCTGTCATCGCTGAGCTTTTTTCACAATTTACGGACCGGAACTCGTCAGTTTACGGTGATTGGCCTAGGCCGATTTGGTCGAGCAGTTTGCTCAACGCTGCATCATTTGGGCTACGAGGTGCTGGGAATCGATGTCGAAGAACGACGCGTGGCCAATATCCTCTCTGAACAGCTTGCGACCCACGCGATTCAGCTTGATTCGACTGAGCCTTCTGCCTTAAGAGAAGCAGGGGTTATAGATATGGATACGGTTATCGTAGCGATTGGCAACTATATCCAAGAGAGCATTATTACGACCTTAAATCTTAAAGAGGCGGGGGTTAAGCGAGTAGTTGCAAAGGCATCTTCGGAAATTCACGGCAAGCTGCTGCGGCGGGTCGGGGCTGACCATGTCGTATTCCCGGAGCACGAAATGGGCTGTGAGCTGGCCCGGGCATTAACAAAGCCGGGTATCCTCGAACGGTTTGAGTTAGACCCAGATCACAGCATTGTTGAAATTATCGTGCCGCCGTCATTTAATGACAAAACCATCATCGAGCTGGACTTGCGTAAGCGCTACGGGCTGATGCTAATGGCAATCAGCAAGCCTGATGAGCCTGAGAAGTTCGAGATTAATCCCAGTCCGGTCACTCGCCTGCGGGAGGGAACTTTGATGGTCATTGTTGGGGCCAATAAGGGAATTGACCGTTTACCAACAAATTAAAATCCACCATCATCGTAACTGTCTAAACTGGGTGCCGACGCCTGTACTGTAGGCTCTTTTGGTTAGCCCTGTGGCAGCGTTGAGGATTGGCCAGAAAAGATTGCCCCAGGGCGACGGCATCTTTTAGCTGCTGATCGGTCATATTTTTGTAGGCGGGCCTGTCAATTACTGAGTACCAGGTTTGACCGCAAATATTGTCCAAAATAATTCTGGCAAAGCAGTGGTTAAATCGCACGGGATAGGTTCCAGACTGGGCAGCCTGTGGCAGTTGGTGATTAACTAAATCTTGATACTCTTCCCTTGGGGTCATCAGTCAAGCTCTGGGTAATAAAGGTTATTAGTGATGAAGGTTATTGGCCTGATTAGCGGTACTTCAGTTGACGGCATCGACGCTGCTCTGGTAGAGATCACTGGCACGGAATATGATCTATCGGTGCGATTGATTCACGGTGAAACCTATAGCTATGATGAGGCCATAAGAGACCAGCTGCTGGCGATCGCCCTGGGAAAATCTATCACCCTAGACGCGCTGGCCGCCCTCGATGACGCTGTGGCGAATGCCTTTGGTCGCGCCGCAATTCGACTTCAGTCGGGTCAGTTAGAGGGCGATCGCGCTGGGCTGATTGGCTCCCACGGGCAAACGGTGTTCCATCGTCCGGCTCAGCCCGGTGCCTTGGGATATAGTCTGCAGCTGGGGCGCGGCGACAATATTGCTAAGATAGCGGGCCTGCCGACAGTTTATAACTTTCGGGCGGCAGATATTGCAAGGGGCGGGCAGGGGGCACCGCTGGTTCCTCCCATTGATGCCTGCCTGCTAGGGGATCAAAGCCGCGATCGCTGCGTGCAAAATATTGGCGGCATTAGCAACGCCACCTATCTGCCGGCCAAGGGAGACATCGCCACTCAACCGTGGTTAGCGCAAATTTTGGGGTGGGATACTGGCCCCGGCAACAGTCTGATAGATTTAGCCGTGGCTCGGTTTTCCCAAGGTGAGCTAAGCTATGACGCTCAAGGCGCTTGGGCCGCCCAGGGAGAACCGCGTGCGGCGCTGGTGGAGGCATGGCTGCAGGATGACTACTTTCAACAGTTGCCGCCCAAATCTACCGGACGAGAGTGGTTTGGCGCAGCGTTCTTGCAGCGGTGTTTGGATCAGGGGCAGGCTCGTCAGCTTGCCGAGGCCGATTTACTGGCGAGTCTGACAGATTTTACCGCCGCTGCCATTGTTCAAGAATATGCCCGGTATCTGCCCAAAATTCCCGACCAGGTGCTGCTATGCGGTGGCGGTAGCCGCAACCTCTATCTGCGAGAGCGTCTGCGGGCGCGTCTGCCCAGTGCAGAAATCATCACTACCGACGACTGCGGCCTCAGCGTGACCTTTAAAGAGGCGATCGCCTTTGCTGTCTTAGCGTACTGGCGCTGGCATGGCGTGCCGAGCAACCTGCCTAAGGTGACCGGGGCTGCAAATCGGGTCTCGCTGGGAGAAATTTGTTTATTTAATTAAGCAGATTACACTGCCCCTGGTGGCGCATTAGGTGATCGCACAGCACCAGCGCCATCATGGCTTCCACCATAGGCACCGCCCGCGGCAGTACGCAGGGATCGTGACGCCCCTTAGCCGCCAGCACCGTTGCCTCCCCGGTCTGATTTACCGTGTTCTGCGCCTTGCGAATCGTGGCCGTCGGCTTAAAGGCAACTCTGATCACAATGTTTTCTCCGTTAGAAATGCCCCCCTGAGTTCCCCCAGAGCGATTTGTCCGGGTGCGAATTGTCCCAGTTGCATCGGTGTAAAACTCATCATTGTGCTGGCTGCCCGTCAGCAGAGTTCCGGCAAATCCTGAGCCCAGCTCAAAGCCCTTAGTTGCCGGCAGAGACATCACCCCTTTGGCCAAATCAGCTTCTAGCTTGTCAAACACTGGCATGCCCAGGCCCTTCGGCACCTGGCGAGCTACACACTCTACCACGCCGCCAATGGAGTCGCCTTCGCTGCGAACCGCCTCAATGCGATCGATCATGCGCTCGGCGGCTTCCCTGTCTGGGCAGCGGACAATATTGCTCTCTACCTGCTGTAAGGTCACCATATTGGGATCGACGGCACCTTCTAAATCCTGAATTCGCTTGACATAGCCAACTATCTCAACGCCAGCGGCCTGCTGAAGCACTTTTTTGGCGATCGCCCCCGCCGCCACCCGACCAATGGTTTCCCGCGCCGAAGAGCGGCCGCCCCCTTGCCAGTTACGAATGCCGTACTTGGCGTCGTAAGCCTCATCGGCATGGGAAGGGCGATACGCGATCGCCATCTCGCTATAGTCCTGGGGGCGGGTATCTTTATTGCGAACCAAAATAGAAATCGGCGTTCCCAGGGTTTTCCCCTCAAACACCCCAGAGATAATTTCGCAGGTATCCGTTTCCTTACGGGGCGTCGTAATCTTGCTCTGACCCGGACGACGCCGATCCAGCTCAAACTGAATCTCATCAACCGAGAGCGCTAATCTTGGCGGGCAGCCATCAACAACTACCCCAACCCCACCACCGTGGGATTCTCCAAACGTCGTGACTCGAAACAACTGCCCAAACGCATTGCCCATCGTAAAGTAAGCCTCTCACAGCCTCAGCCGCTACAGTCCTCAATCCTAACCTATTCATCCCTGCAGCATCTCGATGGCTGATAATTTTATTTTTTGCGGTCTCTAATCTAAACCGGTCCCAATCGGAACTGGCCCTAATCCGAGCTGGACATCTGCTGCTTTAAGTTTGCCAGCGCCGCCCAGCGGCGATCGCCCCGCTCAGCCGTCTGCTCAGCCGCCACCTCAATCCCAGGACAGGCCCCATCACAGAGCTGCCTTTGAGGAATTGCCAGGCAAAGCTGTTGATACAGCCAATCCTTGGGCTGAAAGTGGTCAGTAGGTGACAAGGTTTCCACCAAATCTTCAACAGCAACTTCCTGCTCTAACAGGGGTGATTCATTGATTTGGCTGGCCTTTTCTAGCCAGATTAGCTCTGTTGCCTCTACGTCTAAACGGTGATTGTAGTTATTTAGGCAGCGACAGCAGTTTAGGGTGACAATCGCCTCAGCCTGCGTCGAAACTTCCAGATAGGTGCCCTTGTGTTGAATGCAAAGCTCCCCCTTAACCGGCGTCAGCGTATGCAGCCGCGGGAAATACTCCTTAAAGGGGAAGCTGTAAGAGTGATCTGGAAACTGAATAAGCTGCGGAATATAGATAGACTCCATGGCTTCGCGACAGAACTCAACAGGCGACATCCGCCGATAAACCACTCCCCACCGGCTAACCAGTTAGTCAGCCTGCCCAGCCAAACGAACAACAAGACGGCGATCTGGCTCTCTACCCCGACTGAAGGTCTCCAAATCTTCGTATGAGGTCAGCAAGCTATGCACCTGTCGCCGCTCAGCAGACGATAGGGCAGGAATTTCATACTCTGTTTGAGTATCTTTAACAGTCTTAGCCGCCTTGTCTGCAAGCACTTTTAGCTCTTCCTGACGCCGAGCCCGGTAGCCGTCTAGCTCCACTGTGTAAGCCTGCTGATCGTCCCGAGACAGGCCCAAATTCAGTACCGTGTTGGCAAGATACTGAATCGAATCTAAAACGCCGCCGCGATCGCCAATGACAGCTTCAATCTGCTCTTGAGACAGCTGAGATTGATCAATCACTAACCAGCAGCCATCATTGATATCATCAACAATGGTTTTGGCCTCAACGCCGGCGGCTAAGCCGGACAGCGCCATCAGTTTTTCTAACCACTGGGCACCGTCTTGATACTGTTGCTCTGACATCTTCAGCTCTGTGCTTTCTTCTTTGATCGCTTGGGCTCAAAAGGAAGAGTCGCCCGTCCGTCATCTCCCTGGTCTTTAACTGCCTTGGACGACTCAGCATCTACAATCTTTTGTAGATTTTCAGGCAGGGGCTCCTTAGATAGGATAAAAGTCTGCAGCGTTTGAAAAACGTTGGCCAGAACCATGTACATCAAAACCCCTGCTGGCAAGGGAAAGAACAAAAACATCCCTGAAAAAATAAGTGGCGTAAATTTGCTGATAGCCTGCTGCTGAGGATTATCAGAACTGGACTGCTGTCCTGAGAACACTTGGTTAAGGTAAAGGCTCACGCCGAAAAACAGCACCATGCCCAAAATATCCCAGTGGATTTGCCCATCATCCCCGGTGACGCCCACCCGGCCTAGGGCTTTGATAAACAAGAATCCTCGATTTGCGGCCAGGCCCGGAATTTTTACCTCAACCGTGGCATCTCCGGAGCCTAAAGCCTTAATATTACCGTCGTCGTCAATCTCGATAAGTGATTCGCCTTTCGTGACTGTCAGCTTGGGCGAAACCTCATCAAAATCCCCATATTCAGAGACTAAAGATTCAAATGACTCTCCGTCTGGAGCCTGCAGCCGGATGTGAGTTTGCTCACCCTCGACCAATCGATTACCGCCCGGCAGCACTGCTGTAATCGGGTAGTGCAGACCCTCCGAGACATAAATACTTTTTGGCCCCGTAGAAAACGCCTGGGGCTGAATCTGCTCAATTTTTTCCTGGGGAAAAATTTGCAGATTCACAGAATAGTTGATGTCGGCAAACGGTGATCCCCTCAAAGTGGCAAATAGCGCAAATAAAATTGGCATCTGCAAGAGCACCGGAAAACAGCCAGCTAGGGGATTACCAAACTCCTTATAGACCTGGCTCATCTCCTCCTGCAGCTTAGTAGGATTGTCTTTGTAGCGCTCTTGAACTTCTTTTACCCGCTTCTGCATCAGCGGCTGAGCGACTTTCATCCGTCGCATATTACGGATTGAGCCTGCATTGAGCGGATAAAGCGCAAACCGAATCACCAGGGTCAACGCCACAATTGCCAAACCGTAACTCGGCACAACCCCGTAGAAGAAGTCCAGGATTGGCAACATGATGTTGTTGGAAAGAAAACCAATACCAAAATCCATGCGCTGTAAATCTCAATAGTGCTTAAGCCTTGAACCGATGCCCGCAGCCTTTACTACTCTATCTGAAAATCCCAATTTGACGATACCGCGGTACCGCCCCAGACGGTTCGGTCGTCATTTAGTCTAAATGACGACATTATTAAAGATATTAATTTTCAAACCATTAGCTGCTGCCAACTGCCCCGCTGGCCGCGCTTGCTTTTGGTGAAATTTTTTCATTGATATAGTCATAGACGTCGCGAAAATTAGGCATCGCCCGGAGTTCCAATCGGCTACCGTCTTTTAGCGTAATGACCATATCGCCCCAGGCCCCTAAACCTCTGGGGACGGTAACAATTTTAGTGATCTCTGAATAGATCAAATCGGTGCGATCGCGCCCCATCCATCCGCCCGTAATGGAAAGGCGACGACTCGTGATCCGATAGCGCAGCCAAAGTGCCCGAACAACAGCGCCAACCGTCAGCGGAATGCAGATCAGAGTAAACCCCAGCAAAATGTTGAAAATCAGATCGCCGATATGGGGACCGCCCTCATAGAAAACTTCTTCCTTAACGCCCATTGATGACCTCAAGCTTTTTTAATATCTTTTTTAATTCTTGCAAAAATTGACCATATTCGCACTCAACTGCAGCCGGACGGACCCCGACCACTAGCCACCAACCCGGCTTTAGGTCAGGAATAAGCTGCTGAAAGGCCGCACCGATCTGACGCTTAAGCCGATTGCGAACCACAGCCCGTTTACTTACCTTTTGGCTAACAGAAATGCCCAGCCGCGTAGGGCCGGATTTGTTTTCGCCGCTAATCTGAAGGGCACGGACCACCATATAGTGATTTCCAGCCCGCTCGCCGGCACGATAAACCTTGGCAAAATCGTGTCGGTGTCTGAGTCGATAAGGTTTCGGTAGGGCCATAGTCACACCCGCACTTTGCGCCCAAAACAAAATCGCTGTGAAAAGTTATCTCACAGCGATTTTGAGGGCTTTAGACAAGACTGGCCGGCTAAGATTTTGGCCGCTCAGGTGGAAAGTCTCTTAGGGCTAAACAGCTAGCCGCGCCCGGCCGCGCCGACGGCGAGCTTTAATCACATTTTGTCCCGTGTGGCTGCGCATCCTAGCCCGAAAACCGGAGGTACGCTTTTGCTTGCGATTGGTGCCGCCAAAGGTACGCTTGGTCATGGTAAGGGTGCTCCTGGTCAATAAGTACTAAAAAGCTAGGGCTCTATATCTTAGCATCTTGAAGTAGGCTAACCAAGGTAGATGCCGCACTAAAAATGAGAACACCCCTGAACAAATTGAAATCTAACTGGAATTGAAATCTAGCTAATGATAGGCCCTAGTCACCTGCAGAAATCTCTAATGTCCACGCTCCAATAATGCGCCGCAAAGATTCACCCTGCTGTAGCACCTTTAACGTAAAAATATTCTGCTGATAGCGAGAGGGGTTATACACGTCGTTGAAGTGGATGGCGAAGTCGCTATTTGCGGGGATAATTTCTTCAGGATAAATTTCCACACGGCTTGCGTCTTGATCCCAAATAATCTCTTCGACCGCAATGCGATCGCCTTCTTCACCAATAATTTCTATAGCGTCGATATTAAAGCGCCCACCTCGAAAAGGCTGAGTAAAAATTGGATCGTAAGACACTTCGATCTCAAGCACAGCAGCGTTGATGCGTTCGCCAGGAACCTCTAACTGATAAATCGCGTTGCCGCTGCGAGGCTCATTGTTACAAATGCGGTGGGGCAAAACTAGCTCGCGATCGATACCGCCAAACAGAGTAAACGCCCCTCTGCGGCACAGCGCTTGTGCAGGCTCCGGTGCAAACACCGCACCTACGCCCGCAGCCGCAACTGCAGATAGGGCCATACCTGAAATCAGACGCCGTCTCCAGCCCAATCGATTTGCAAACATCTCTTTAAACTGCATTAAATTTCAACTCCTCATCGACACTAAAAACCGATATGTACTGCTTGATGCTTTAGAAATCTTAAACGGCTCACTGGTGAGAATAACAGGATTTTATAGACAACTCAAAGCTCACATTACGGTTCACGCTCCATCAAGACGCAAGAAGTTCTAAGAAGTGCCCAATCATCTCGGGCTATTGGGCAGCAGCATAAAACTCATCAACAATCCGCTCCAAGCAAGTCTGGACAATACCAGGAACACGGCGCATAATTTTGCCGCGATCGCGCTCTACCGGTACTAGCGTAGCGGTACCGGTGACGCAGAGTCGAGGGGTGGCCAAATCGCAAATTTGATAGTGCCAGTCGTACCGTACGCCGTGGACGGGTGCCATAAAGGTTTTAACCACCGCCGCTGCTCCCAGCCGCAGCGGTAGGTGATATCGCAGCGTCAGTTCCACAACCTGTAGATCGCAGCCTGACTCAATCAGTTCAGCAAAACCGTAGCCCACCGATTTGAGGCATTCAATTCGGGCTTCTTCCATCCAAGCAACATAGGTTCCATGCCAGACAATGCCGGCATAGTCTGTTTGATGAGGATGCACAACGACAGGATATTCAAACCAGCGCGCTGGCGGCATCATGGTGCAAGTGAGAATTGCTAACAATTATGTGTAAGGTACTACAAATTATGAATATCCTTCAAGAAGGCTTAAAACTGTTGCTTATGATAAGAGCAGAAAGCCGCTGAAGAGCCGCAGAGGTCCCCACAATAATGTTAGAAAAAATTCTCCTCGCTGATTCTGGCGCAGGCAACACTGAGGCCATGTTGAAGGTGCTAATGGCGCTTCCTATTGTTCAACGGGCCAGTATTAATGTGCTGCATGTGGTGCCTCCTCAGGTGAGCGCTGAGGCAATGACCGATAAGTGGGAAGCCGGCGGCAAAATCTTGGCAGACGCTATCCGCAACCTCGATCTCGACCCCCAAAAGGTGACAGCGATGCTGCGTCAGGGTGAACCTAAGGACGTGGTGTGCAAGGTCGCTGATGAAATTGAGGCCAGCCTAATCATCATGGGATCGCGGGGGCTAAAGGGACTCAAGGCAATTCTGAATAATTCTGTGAGTCAGTATGTGTTTCAGCTATCGTCTCGTCCAATGCTGCTGGTCAAAGATGACCTGTATGCCATCCGCCCTATTAAGCGGGTACTGGTGGCAATGAATAAATCTGACTCTGCTCAAGAAGGTCTCAGCTTAGCTATTAGCTTCCTAAGGGATGTAAAAAACGGCGAGCTGACTTTGGTTCATTCGGTCTCCGATCTGCGCACCAAACCCTCAGATGAAACAAATCCAGACCCAAGCAAGGACCCCATCCTTCTACCCGCTGCGGCAGAAGCCAAAAAGTATGGTATCAGCTACAAGTGTCTTGCCCCAAAGGGCAAACCCGGCTCCAGAATTTGCCAGCTGGCGGAGGAAACTAGGGCTGACTTATTGATTTTGGGCTCGCCCGATCGCCGCCCCTCTGTTGCCAAGGGACTCCCCGATTTAGATCGACTGCTGGGGGGGTCCCTGTCTGACTACGTTAGGGTCTATGCGCCATGTCCTGTTTTGCTAACACGAATGGGCGCATAATTGTTACGATATATACAGAAAAGTGTTATTCTTTCAGATTTTCCGAAGACGTGTGGGCATACTGTGTATTGATTTGAGTAGGACATGTTCAAGTTAAGCATCGATCAACTTTTGTTTATGTCTGATCAAAATCAAACAGGTCACGCTCAAGCAAATCACTAAGGAGGTGGATTTATGAATCCTGCTTTAACCGAAGGTCTAGAAATTGTCGGTATCGTTTCAGTCGCAGCTTCGATTTTTATTCCAGTCTTCTGCTGGGTTTTGGTTCATCCGTTGAATCAGCCTAAGATCGAAAAAGTTTAGCGGATGTCCTATCGAAACAATGGCTGAATAAAACCAAAACGATTCAATAGTACCTAATCAATAGGGCGATCGCAGAGATTATGCGATCGCTTTTCTTTTGGTTAAATTCAGGGCACTGACTATCACTTTGGTCAGATTGCTTATCGCACCCAGTGTCGCCGGAGTCATTGGCACAGAAGCAATCTGACTCGCAACCTTGGCCGAAACTTTCGGCAGGTTGCTATAGCTTTGGTCAGATTGCTCACCGCACCGGGTATCGCTAGAGTTGTTGGCGCAGAAGCAATCTGACTCGCAATCTTGTCCTAATCGTCCCTTCTCCCTTCGACTGCTACAGGCGATTCAAACGGCGATCGCGTCCTGAAATATACAGCGCCCCATCGATAAGTCAAATAGATGTAGTCCGTACTCCATCGACAGCGCTTCAAAAACCTGCAGACCTCGGACGCTGTTGCCGTTGGCGTCAATTGGCGGTGAAAAGGTTGCGATGCCCGCTAGCCCAGGCACCACGGCTACGATCCCACCCGAAACGCCGCTTTTGGCCGGAATGCCCACCCGGTAAGCCCATTCTCCGGCTCGGTTATAC
>JBCDFX010000035.1:0-16732 GCA_039177155.1 Cyanobacteria bacterium P01_H01_bin.119 | reverse complement strand
GGACAATCATTAAACTTTATAAAGTTTTATCGATCGCTGCCCAAACTTTGGGAAATCCAATCAATGGTTTCGCCAACAGCGACTTTTTCTCACAAAAAAACACTTGGAATATGCAACTTAAACCATAATCCTTTGTTGATTTTTGTGAACACTGGCCCAATATCCCTGACCTATTGGCTAGGCGGTCTGGTTAGAGCCAGACTACGAGCCAGACTACGAGTCAGACTGCGTATAGCCTCAGCGCTCTAGGGCGCGTCATTAATTAAAACCAGAATGTTTCCGCTGTAAGCCTTACCGCGCCCGCCCCGCACAATAAACTAGGGGCTGAAACGCATTCCGCATAAAGACTTGACCGCTAAATGATGACAGCCCCTAGAAATACTTGGTGCTGTGGGTCATACGCTTCTTCACGGCCAAAGCCGAACGACGCAAAATCGGCTTTATTGATAGAGAAGCCTATATAAACGTTCGAAAACCTATGGATTACCGCGAAGCTGGCGTTGATGTTGAAGCAGGTCGCCAATTTGTCCAAGCAATTGGCGACTCGGTAAAAAGTACTTATCGTCCCGGTGTGTTGGGCGCATTAGGCGGCTTTAGCGGCCTGTTTGAACTGCCCACTGGCTATCGCGCGCCGGTGCTAGTGGCTGGAACCGATGGGGTCGGCACCAAATTAAAAGTGGCTAACGCCCTCCATCGTCACGACACAGTGGGCATCGATCTGGTTGCCATGTGCGTCAACGATGTCCTAACCTGCGGCGCTGAACCTCTATTTTTTCTGGACTACCTTGCCACTAGCTGCCTGAATCCGCAGCAGCTTGCAGAGGTGGTCAAGGGTATCGCAGCTGGATGCCGTCAGGCGAACTGCGCCCTAATCGGCGGAGAAACCGCGGAAATGCCCGGATTTTATCCCCCCGGAGATTATGACCTGGCGGGGTTTTGTGTGGGAATAGTCGAAAAAGATCAGATTCTAGATGGCTCCCAAGTGCAGTTGGGGGATGTGGTGATTGGCCTAGCCAGCAGCGGCGTACACAGCAATGGCTTTAGCCTGGTGCGGAAAATTATGGCGGAAGGCGATCGCTCCCAAGCCGACCCTTCTGCGCCAACAGGCTACAACTGGCAAGAGCAACCCGCTGTGCTGCAGGGTCAATCCTTAGGTGATGCCCTGATTCAGCCGACTCAGATCTATGTCAGGCCCGTATTAGCCGCGCGGCAGCAGGGGTTGGCTATTCACGGCATGGCCCATATTACTGGGGGAGGGCTGCCCGAAAACCTGCCGCGATCGCTGGGGTCCAATCAAGCGGTCAAAATTCTCCCTAACAGTTGGCCCAAACCACCAATATTCCACTGGCTCGCATCGGCAGGACAAATTTCCCCGCCGGAGATGTTCAATACCTTTAATATGGGTATCGGGTTTGCGGTAATTGTGCCACCCGACCAAGCCCAGCAGGCGCTCAGTTGGTTTAAGCAAAATGCGATTGCCGCCTACAAAATCGGCCAGATTATCGAAGGGGAAGCTAATCTTATCGGCTTATCAAGGTTGGGAAAGATATAGCCTGCTATGGCTGACCCTCAGCGATCTCTGATCTCTGATTGGGCACCCCTCCCACAGTCGTGCGTGGATCAACGCCACACTCGTTAGATTAATAGCGATTAACGCTGTACTGGCCCTGTGGAGACTAAAACTCTATATCTATATAGATATGGAAATCCAATCTGAAAACTAATACTTTGTGGAGACAAATCATTGAAAAATCAACCGCAAGGCTGGCAACCCATTGCCCTAGCCATCGTGGCAGCGGTAGTCGGCATCTTAGCGTCAAGCTGCTTTGTCATTATCAACCCCGGACAGACGGGCGTTTTGAGTATTTTAGGTAAAGCTCAGGATGGTGCTTTGCTAGAGGGTCTTCATCTCAAGCCGCCTTTTATCTCGCGAGTGGATATCTACGACATTACTGTGCAAAAGTTTGAGGTGCCCGCCCAAAGCTCCACCAAAGACCTGCAGGACTTGTCGGCAAGCTTTGCCATTAACTTTCGCCTAGATCCCTTAGAGGTTGTGAATATTCGGCGAACCCAAGGCACCCTTCAAAATGTCGTCTCAAAAATTATTGCGCCCCAAACCCAGGAATCCTTCAAAATCGCTGCTGCACTGCGCACCGTCGAAGAAGCCATTACCGAGCGGGCACAGCTCAAGGAAGACTTTGATATTGCACTCAACACTCGCCTTGAAAAGTACGGAATTATTGTGCTAGACACCAGCGTTGTCGATCTCACCTTCTCACCCGAATTTGCTAAGGCCGTTGAGGAAAAGCAGATTGCTGAGCAGCGGGCAAGGCGCGCCGTTTATGTCGCTCAGGAAGCTGAACAAGAAGCCCAAGCCGAAGTCAACCGAGCCAAGGGCCGAGCCGAGGCCCAGCGACTTTTGGCAGAAACTCTCAAAGCTCAAGGGGGCGAGCTGGTGCTCCAAAAAGAGGCGATCGAAGCCTGGCGAAAAGGCGGTGCCCAGATGCCTCGCGTTCTCGTTATGGGTGGCGATCAGCAGTCTAGCGTCCCGTTCCTATTCAACGTAGGCGATCTTCAAAACTAGGGGCCGTCAATAAATGGGGCACCAATATGCCAGGCTGATTCTGAATGGGAACAACGGGCAGGACATCGAGTTGAGCGCAGTAGTTTAGATCTGCAGTGTTATTGAGGCGCAGCAGCCGCTGACCGTGGCTAGCGTGGTGCATTAGCCCTAGCAAGTCGTCCTGCCAGGTGAGAAAAAGGGCAACGGCGGCAACCAGGGCATCGTTACCCGCCAGTTCCTTAAACGACAGACTCGTGGCTGCAATAATGCCGTGGGCGATCGCCCCTGCGCAGACTGTGTCTTCCAAAGAATAGGTGCCTTCCCAGCCAGATCCTACAATCCAAACGGTCTCTGGCTGGTGAGCCATCAAAAAATTGACGGTGGCCTGCCGGGTCGTCAGGGCCGACGTAACCACAGTCGGTGCATGCTGGATGGTTTCTAGACAGCGGGTGCCGTTGGTGGTGCTCATAAACAGCCGCCGTCCATGGGTGCGATCGCGGTTGTGATCCAGGGGTGAATTGCCCAAATCGCAGCCCTCTACCCGCGCGCCGCCCCGCTCTCCGGCCCGAATGCGTTTTTCGGCAGGCCATTGTTCACTGACCTGTAGAAGTTTTTCAATGTTGCTAAAGACCTGAATCGCTTCAGCTCCGGCATTGAACGCCGCCGCCATTGTCGAAGTGGCTCGCAGCACGTCAACCGCGATCGCACAGTCAGGACGTTCTTCGACAGGAACCTCTTCCGGCGTATGGAACACAAATAGTTTCACGGGATAATCACAATCCTTAAGTAGATCAATATAAAGATTAGAGTCCCATTTTATGAGCCTGTATCTGGCTCCCACCCAATGGTTCTTAATTAATACCCTTGATTAGTCTCAATGTTTGGGCACAATTTCTGGTTCATGGAACATGGGCATAATATAAGCGCCCAAGCCGATTCCCGCTATCCAGCCAAAGGCGGTCATAACCCAGTTATCCACTGCCCAACTGTCAAAATTTTGCAGCGCAAGCTCCATTGGATAAGCCATACAAATGACAAAGGCGATCGCAAATCCAAACAGCCCGTATTGATATAGCCAAAATCTGCCCTGACCCTGGGTGCGAGCATAGGCCCAACGCATCAATACCAAGCCCAGCACCGTGCCATAGCAGCGCATACACACCGCTATCAGATGAGGCGGCCATAGGGCAAGGCCAAGCTCAGGCTGGGGGCAAACCTGCTGACCCATCGCGTAAATAATATCGGCAATCTGAGGCAGTATCGGCAGCGGTGCTGCCGCCAAAAAAGGGGCCGCCAGGGGACCTGAGACGAGGGCCAACAGCCCAACATCGGCCAGTCGGCTCTTCCAAGAAGCCTGACGGAAGCTGGCAAAGACGGGAGAAGCGAGAACCATTAATCAGCGACGGGTTTAATCCCTATTTGATATTGATACCTGGCAGCTTAGAATTATACGAGCCTTAGCATCGTAAACCCACTTGGCTAAGTGAGGTTTCGTTGAAGCTGCGCTGTTTAGTCTGGACGCCAGCGCTATAAACAGCCATCTTTAATTTTAGCGGCGATCGCCACACTGATAGAAGCGATCGCACCTGTTTTGTTCCGCGATTTGGCTTAAGCTATGTCAAAAGGTATTACCGGTCAAAAACGCAGAACGCGGTCGTTAGTGAGCGCTACTTGGTTGGGCATCAAATCATTTGTGCGATTAAAGTGGGTGCAGCTCTTCGTCCGAACCGGGATGAAGTGGCAGCAGGATGGCTGTTTGGATATGGGCGCATCCCTGGCGTACTACGCGCTGTTTTCTTTTTTTCCGATTCTGCTGGTGATTTTGAGTATTTTGGGCTCTCTGTTGGGACCCAATACCAATACCTATGAAGAGATTGTGCGGGTCGCTGAAGAACTTCTTCCCCCTAGCGCTTTTTCGGTAGTCTCTGAGACCCTGCTGCAGCTGCACAACAACAGCATTGGTGCCAGCATTGTTGGCTTCTCAGTGCTGCTGTTTACCGCCAGCGGCTTTTTTGGCGCCCTCGATCGCTCCTTTGAAAAAATCTGGCGCGCCCACGAGCCTCCCATTCAAGGGTTGAGCGTTGGTCAGGTAGTGCAAAACTTTCTGCGGCGACGGGTATTGGCCTTTTTGCTAGTGCTGGGCTCGGCGGCCATTATGATGCTCTCGCTGATGTCTAAGATTGCCGTTGCGGTGACGCTGCGAATTATTGCCAATTTCAGCAGCCGCCTAAATATGGTCGATTTGGAGCGGTTTGATCTGCTCCCCTTTCTCCAGCTTGTGACCTCATTTTTGCTGCTCACCCTGGTGCTGATGACCCTATTTAAGGTGCTGCCGCCCACGCGGGTGCGCTGGCGCGATGTATGGCTGGGGGGACTGCTAACGGCTATTTTGCTGGTGTTACTGCAGCAGCTGATCAGCAACAGTGTGGTTAGCTTGGGGAGCCGCTTTAGGTCCTATGGCGTGGTGGGCGGCGTGATGGTGCTAATGCTGTGGATTTACCTCACCAGCCAGATTTTCTTTCTGGGCGGCGAGTTTACCTACGTCTATGCCCGTATGTTTGGCAGCCGCAAATGGGAAAAATCGCGATCGCCCAACACCCTATTTCCGTCCTAATCCTCGTTTTGTAAGCATCAAGATGACGCCGGCGGTAATTCTGGCGCTAATTTCGGCCATAGGCTGCGTGGAGAGCAGAGGATACCTGATAGGCTAGAGAACCTAGGGCCTATTTGTCGGAGTCGTTTGGATGTCTGTGGTTGCAGTGTCTCCCGGTGCCGCCAATTTCCCGCTAACTGCGGTGGTGGAGCAAGACAATATTAAGCTGGCGCTGCTGCTGTCAGCGGTCGATCCTAAGCTGGGGGGGGTGGTGATTGCCGGGCGGCGAGGAACGGCAAAATCGGTGATGGCGCGATCGCTCTATGAGCTGCTGCCGCCGATTGAAGTGATTGACCCCTCCTGCTGCAACGCCGACCCCAATGATATGCGCCGCTGGGATGACGAAACCCTAGGCCGTTTGGGGGATAGTTTTGGAGTTGAGCAGCGCGATCGCAGTGAACTGCCCACTCGCGTGATTCCGGCTCCCTTTGTGCAGATTCCGCTGGGAGTGACCGAAGATCGGCTGCTGGGCTCGGTGGATGTCGCTCAGTCTATCAAAGCGGGAGAAACCGTATTTCAGCCCGGTCTGCTGGCGGAGGCTAATCGCGGTGTGCTGTACGTTGACGACATTAATCTTCTAGATGAGCAGATTTCTAACCTGCTGCTGGCAACCCTAACCGAGGGACGCAACCGGATTGAGCGGGAGGGCATTAGCTTTCAGCATCCCTGTGAGCCCCTGCTGATTGCCACTTACAATCCCGACGAGGGGGTGCTGCGCGATCATCTGCTAGATCGAATCGCGATCGCCCTCTCTGCTGATGGGGGGATGACCCTAGAGAGCCGGGTAGAAGCGGTAAACCGAGCCAATGGGTTTGCTAATGATCCCCAGGGCTTTTTGGCCGAGCACCTTGCTGAGCTAGAGGCGCTAAAGACGCAAATTATTTTGGCGCGGGAGTGGCTAAAAGAGGTGCGGATAAGCCGGGAACAAATCCAGTATTTGGTTACCGAAGCCCTGCGGGGAGGAGTGCAGGGGCACCGGGCAGAGCTGTTTGCGCTGCGGGTGGCAAAGGCCCACGCCGCCCTGGACGGTCGCAGTGAGGTCAACGCCGATGATCTGCGCTGTGCCGTGGAGTTAGTGATTGTGCCGCGATCGCTGTTTTTAGATCAGCCCCCGGAGGAACAAGAACCGCCGCCACCCCAAAACCAAGACGAGCAAAAAAATCAAGACGAGCCCCAAGACCCAGCGGATCAGCAGGACGACACCGATGAGCCTGACGATCGCGAGGGCGACACCGAGGAAGAATCCCCCCCCAGCCTGCCGGAAGAGTTTGTGTTTGATCCAGAAGGGGTAATTATTGATCCCTCGGTGTTGATGATGGCTCAAGCAATGACCCGTCAGGGCAAGTCGGGCAGTCAAAGCATCATATTTTCCGAAGAGCGGGGCCGCTACATCAAACCAATGCTGCCCCAGGGTCCGGTGCGGCGAATCGCCGTAGATGCCACCCTACGGGCCGCGTCACCTTACCAAAAGGCGCGGCGAGAGCGCCAGCCTCATCGCCGAGTAGTTGTGGAGCAGGGCGATATTCGGGCTAAAAAGCTGGCTCGTAAGGCGGGGTCTCTGGTGGTATTTGTTGTCGATGCGTCAGGATCGATGGCGCTTAACCGAATGCAGTCAGCCAAAGGCGCAGTGCTGCGCTTGCTCACCGAGGCGTATCAAAACCGAGACCAGGTGGCGCTGATTCCCTTTCGGGGAGAGCAGGCTGAGGTGCTGCTGCCCCCCACGCGATCGATCTCGGCAGCCACCCGCCGACTGGAGCGGATGCCCTGCGGCGGCGGGTCGCCGCTGGCCCACGGACTGACCCAAGCGGTGCGAGTTGGCATCAATGCCCAGCAGTCTGGGGACATTGGCAATGTGGTGATTGTGGCTATTACAGACGGACGGGGCAATATTCCCCTGGCGCGCTCCCTGGGAGAGTCCCTGGAGCCCGACGAAAAACCGGATATTAAGCAAGAGCTGCTGGATATTGCCGCTAAAATTCGCGCGGCGGGGATAAATCTGCTAGTAATCGATACCGAGCGCAAGTTTGTCTCTACTGGCTTTGGCAAGGAGCTGGCTAAAACGGCGGGGGGCAAATACTACCGCTTGCCTAAGGCAACTGATCAGGCGATCGCGTCTATGGCAAAAGGGGCGATCGCAGATATGAAGCAGGGCTAGGGGCGCAAATGGCTGAAACTCAAGCAATTTTGGATCAAAAGCAGCAGATTTTTGATCGCTGGGCACCCAGCTATGACTGGATTCTGCCGTCGGTGTTTTATCAGGCGGTGCATCAGCGACTGCTAGAATATGTCACCTTCCCGCCGGAGCCCCACGTGCTGGATTTGGGCTGCGGCACCGGAAGATTGCTGCGGCGATTGGCCGCCGAGGTTTCAAATTTAAGTGGTGTGGGGTTGGATCTCTCAGCGGAAATGCTGGCCCAGGCCCAGGAGAAGACTCAAAAGCGCGATCGCCTCCAGTTTCTCTCCGGTCGCAGCGATGCTATTCCGCTGGAAGATAAGACGTTCGACAGCGTATTTTGCACTATCAGCTTTTTACACTACCCCGACCCCCAGGCGGTGATGGGCGAAGTGGCTCGGGTGCTAAAGCCAGGGGGCATTTTCTATCTGGCGGATTATGTGCCCTCCGAGTTTTTGGGAGTTCCCCAGCAGGGGTGGCTCACCTCACCGTTTGGTCTGCGGTTTTACGATCGAGCGATGCGTCAGAAACTGGCTGACGGTTCAGGTCTGATCTGCCGGGCACATCAATACCTGCTGGGGCCAATTATGTTGACGCTGTTCCAGCGGGTATAGGCTTAAACATCGTGATATTGAACAATCTAGTCTTAGCTACATTACAGCGGCTGACGATAGGCTTCATGCTCCACTTCAAAGACGTGAGCATAGAGATTAGCCAAGATTTGTTTGCCCTCTTGGGTCAGCTGCAGATAAGAAATCGAGTCTTCGATGTAGGGGTAAACGGTTTTCCAATAGAACCGGGGATAGTTACGGCGCAGATCTTCAGAGGTGGCGTAGCCGAGTTGTTCATTGACGCCCGTTTCCTCAAACTCAGCAAATAGGGCCGGAATTTTTTGGAGATAGCGAGGATCGCTCAATTGTCCAATCAAATCGGCAGCGCGCACCAGTCCGGGAAAATTCTTGGTGTCTTGGTGGTCGCTGTCGTGGGGGACAGGAAAGCGCGTCAGCTCAATATTGTCTTGAATAATGCCGGCTTTAATCAGATTATGGCCCCCAAAGCGCTCCTGAATAAACAGCTTGCCGCGATCGACGTGATACGGCGTAAGGCTGGCATCGGTTGATCCGGCGGGCAGAATGATTGTCTCTTCTCCCCTACCGGTGGCGTAAACTCGCTTGGGGACATAGTCTTCATGGCAAACCCCTTTGACGTAGCCGATATCGTGACAGCATAGGGAAATTAAAAAATGCAGCCAGTCTTCGCAGGAGACACCGCCTTCTCGGATATGGCGTCCGCGCAACACTTCTTGCCCAACCAGGGTGACAAAAACTGTGTGCTCTGTGTTGTGATAAAGGGCGTTGCTGTTGGCGATATTTTCTAAGGACATATTGCCGACCCAGGCAATGATGTCGGCATATTGGGCTTTAAGACCGCCATAGGTTGCTGCATATCCGGTTCTGAGCTTATCGACAAAGGCGTCGATTAACAGTTCGTTGGGATTGATCATGGCAGCGGAGCTAGAGGGGGAAAAGACGTGGCGAGCGGGTAGCGGATAGGGGAATGCTCATTAGCGTACCCAAAAGCGGATCGGATTGCAGTAATCTAAGGGCACTGTTGGAAGCCTTTGCCTAGATCGATGATTATCATACCTGGTTCCTATTCCAGCGGGTATGGCAGCCGAAGGGACGATTAGGATAAGGCTATATGATGCTGATGTTCTAAAAGACGACTACAGATTTCACTTCCCCACTTCCCAGTTATAAAAAGGCGAAGGCTGGGATAAGACGGTGGTTGGGGCTTCGTTGTTAGGGGGTGCCTGGGGAAATTTCGCTTTCCCCAGACCCCATCGACCAGAACGAACCACCGTTCTGGACTTCGCGGAAGGGGTTGTCTGTTGGTGAGTGGGTGGCCCCAAACCCAGTCACTAAAGGAGCTGTGTTCTTAGCTTGGACATAGCAGCCGAGGGGACGATCATGACAAGGCTGCGAGTTGGATTGCTGCTGCGCTAACGACATCTGCTCTAGTTTTGAACTTTACCAGCAACATTTCAGTGCTGAATCGATATCAATTGGTGGGGCGACCGTTTTCAGCGCCGTTGGCCCATTGAGTTAGGAGCGATCGCAGTTCTGGTGGGAGTTCTACCGGGAGCGTTCCGCTGCGGACGTGTAAGTCTCGCTGGGGAAAGGGAATTTCGATACCGTGCTGTTTAAGTCCGGCTTCGATAGCAAAGTAGAGATCGCTGCGGATAATCAGCTGTTTGCTGGGTTCTGCGATCCACACCAGTAGTTGAAAGTCCAAAGCGCTGTCGCCAAACCCATCAAAGAGCACTAGCGGCGGCGGCATTTTGATCACGTCCCGGTGTTTGGTGCCAGCGTCTAACAGCACCTGTTTGACCTGCTGTGGGTCAGAGCTGTAGGCCACGCCTACGGGCAGGCGAATGCGGGAAACCGGATTGCGGTGGCTCCAGTTAATTACTTCTTGATCCAAAAATCGGGAGTTGGGCACGATGATAGAGACCTGGTCGAGGGTTTTGATCTCGGTGCTGCGGGCGCCAATGCGCTCTACCGTGCCACGAAAGTCTCCAAATTCGACAAATTCACCTACCTGAATGGGGCGCTCAAACACCAGCACTAGCCCGCTGCCAAAGTCGCGGGCAATATTTTGCAGGCCCAAACCAATACCTACGCTGAGGGCACTGGCCAGCAGGGCAAGGGAGCTTAAATCTAGGCCCCACACTTGCAAGATAACCACGGTGCCGATGGAAATTAAGCTGTAGCGAATTAAGATAGCAACGGCTTCGCGAGCCCCCCGATTAAGGCCCGCAATGCGTAAAAATCGCGATCGCAGCAGATTGGTTAGCGCGCTTGCGGCCAGCACTAGCCCCACAATCAGAACAACCAGCACCAGCAAGTCCAGCACTGAAAAGAAGCGATCGCCTAGGGAAAAGCTGCGGGATACAAAGGTGTTGATTAGGGCATTGCTAACGGTGTAAGCCCATTGCCGGGTTAGGGGAAACAGGTTGGTGATATAAAACGTTGCGCCCCCCCAGAGCAAAAGGCGCACCAGCAGTAGGGTGCCGTTAAGGAGCAAATTGATCTCAGCGGCAGGTTGGCGCACGTCCTCATCGGCAGAGCCCGCCAGGGTAATTTTGTTAAGCAGTTTGGGAAAGTAGCGCCGCCAGAGCCTGCCGAGTAAAAAATGAAGGGCGATCGCGCTTAAGGCCACGACTACCGCAGTAATGGTGGCCCGCTTTAGAAACCTCGGCTGGCGCTCTCGGCGGGCACGCTCCATCGCCTCTTCTATATTTTCAAGCCAGACCTCAGCTAGGCCATTGAGGGTGCGCGGATTATTTGGGGTCAGCGCATTGGCAACTTCCAAATCTTGCACTGTGACGCTAATGAGCTGGGTGCCGTTCAGAGTGATCACTGGCGTGCGATTGTCGTAGGTCAGCCCAAATCTTGGAGCTGTCTCAGCCTCGATTTCTAGAGCCAGCTTGCCGCCAATTTCGTCCGCTCGTTCCCTAGCGCTAAAGCCGGCTGCCTCGCTGTCAGGGTTTTCCTGATTATTGTCATCGCTGCTCTGGCCATCGCCGCTCTGGCTATCGTCTGATTGACCATCGTCTGATTGAGTAGAAGCGACTTGAAACAGGGTGTTGCCGTCAATGACCACCGGAGCTGAATCTGGAATTGTTTGATCACTCTGAGCGAGGCCAGGACTTAAAGGGCTCAAACTCAAGGCGAGCGCGACTAGGGCGCTGAGAATAAGCGTGGTTAGCCCACTGCCAATACGGCGGTTCCAGCGTTGAAAAAGTCGATGGCGATCGCGGATAATCGGGGGCTCTCGACGGTTCGGATAGCGTTTCAATGGTTTGATCCACACTGCAGTTTCTATGGATCTTAATCAGCTTTAGGGCGGATCAAAAGCGGTAGAAGAGACAGTACAACCAGCAGCCCCATGGCTGAGACAAACGCCCAGTAGCCCTCTCCCATCAATGCTTTGGCCCCAGTTACCCCCAGCCAGGTGTAGGCAAAGGTTCCCGGAATAATCCCCAAGAAAGTGCCTACGCTGTAAGATCTCAGCGGTACTGACGTGAGCCCAAACAAAAAGTTCACCAGATTAAACGGAGAAATTGGGACAAACCGCACTGCCAAAACGCAGGTAAATCCCTGACAGGCCATGGCTCGGTTTAAGCGCTGGAACATGGGACGGTGGCTAAAGCGACGGGTAAACCAGTCTCGCAGCAGATACCGGGCAACGCTAAAGGCCGCGATCGCGCCCAGGGTTGCGCCAATCACCGACCAAAGCGTGCCCCACGCCACGCCAAATACGGCTCCTCCAGCAATCACCAACACCGTACCTGGAATGCCGCAGGCTGTCGCTACAATATGAGCTGCAATAAACACAACACTCGCCCACCGCCCCAGACCTTGCAGGGCCATAATCCACTGACGGTGATCGGTAATCCAGTGAATTGTCGATGGCCCCCAGTACGCCAGGGCAATGCCCAGGGCAACCAGCAGCCAAAATCGACGTTTCTTCAGGATTTTCTGCAGCGCGTTTGGCAAAGATTTATCCTGCGGTGTCATAACGGGCATACCCACCAGCTTATGACCCCTCTGAAACAGCCTCTGTATCGGTAGCGCCCGGCACCGACTGCTGCAGAGCTTTGCGAGCCACCCGCGTCACGTATAGGGTTACAGCCACTGTAGCGATAAAGCCAATAATGCGAATCGCCCAGACAACGGTGGGATTAGAGGGAGCTTCGCCGCTGCCCAAGGTGGCCAGATTACCCGCCAAAGACCCCAGATAAACGTACATAATGGTGCCCGGAATAATGCCCGTGGTGCCCAGCACATAATCTAGCAGGGAAACTTTAGATAACCCCAAAGCGTAGTTCAGCAGGTTAAACGGAAAGGCAGGGGATAACCGAATCAAAAAGATAATCTTGCGGCCTTCACGGGCGATCGCGTTATCGATGGCGGCAAACTTTTGGTTGCCTTCAATCTTCTTGGAAATCCAGCCGCGGGCGACATAGCGACCCACCAAAAAAGCAGCGGTTGCCCCCAACATAGCGCCGATAAAGACATAAATTGAGCCTTCAACCACGCCAAATACGACACCGGCACCCAGCGTAATGATTGAGGCCGGAATAAACGCAACGGTAATCACAACGTACAGCGCAATAAAGACAATCGGCCCCACTGCCCCTAATCCATCAATCCAGGCGAGGGCATCGGCTAGTTTGGCCTGAGCCGAAAATCCACCGGCAGCCTCTTGGGCTAAGGCAGGGGCAGCCGGAAACAGAATCGCCGCGGCGATCGCGAGCAAGATAAGATAGGCCCACCGCTGTCGCAGCGGCAGGGGAATAAAAGACTTAAAAACGTGGTTCATGGTGACTCCCAGAATGGTGACTCTTGGATAAAACTGACAGCAAAAACTGGACGGGCTTCAGTACAGTTTTATTAAACCGATCTCCCCTGAAATTTCCCTGAGAGCTGGCCCGTTATTGCCTAAGCTTACAGTTGAGAGACTAGATTTGCAGCTTCAAACTAATCGCATCAAAATATCAGGCTATTCTCAGATTCAGTTGTTAAGGTCAGGGCATCGCCGTTACACCTGATTAGGTGCTCTTTTGCTAGCTGCTCTTCGCCATCGTATTGCCTCACTTCTGACGCTCAATCCAGGGTCAATTCAGTTTCGGTTGACATCAGGTGTGGTCTTAGTTTCGATGTTGGGAATTGGCGGCATCAGCTTTTGGGTGAGCTGGCGAATGCAGCAAATCCTGTTGGAGGCCCCCAAAGCAGCAACCTTGGATGTGATTGAGCGATTTGAGGGCGATGTCATTATCTATCAGGAAATGGAGCCGTCCACTCTCTCAGCGGTTCAGAAAGTGGTTGAACACCGATCCACGGGGGATTTGGCGCTGTGGCTGCGCGATCGCCAAGGTCAGCTTATTGCCCAGTCTGAAAGTATGCAGTTGGGCAGTTGGCAAACAGCAGCGGTTACCCAGCAGCTGCTGGCTCGTCAGAGCCAGTCCCAGCTGGAGGTCGTGACGGTAAACGGCCGGCATTTTGTGCTGTGTGTCAATCCCGTCAGGGTCAACGGCAATCCTCTGGGCACCCTGCATATTGCTAAAGATATTACCCAAGCCCAGCACAGCTTTAACCAGGTCAATCGCAGTTTAATCGCGGTGAATTTAGGCGCTTTGGTCGCGATCGCGATCGCGCTGATTATTTACATCCGCCGCGCCCTTAGCCCGATTCGACAGATTAACCAGCTGGCAGCCGAAGTCTCTGCCGAGAACCTGGGTGACGCTCAGCTTAAGCTAGACCAGGCCCCTACCGAAGTGCGTGAGCTAGCCCAAACCCTAGAGCGGATGCTGCTGCGGCTGGCCCAGGCCTGGGAATATCAGCAGCGCTTTGTCAACGATGTCTCTCACGAACTGAGAACTCCCCTGAGCCTGGTCAACGGCTATTTGCAAAGCACCCTGCGCCGCTGCAGTACCCTCACCGATATGCAGCGAGAAGGATTGGAGATTGCCGCCACTGAAACCGAACGCACCATTCGTCTGCTGCAGGATTTACTGGATCTGGCTCGGGCCGATAGCGGCGCCCTGCGGTTTAATTTAGAGCGCACCGATCCTCAGTTTCTGATTAAAGAAATCATCGAAATGGCCGCATACAGCGATCGCGCTATTGACCTTCAGCTGATGCCTACCGCCGAAATCCGCGTCGATCGTCAGCGGCTCAAACAGATTTTAATCAATCTGATTGACAATGCGCTGCAGTACTCTAAAGACGCCTCGCCTATTCATATCGGTCTGAGTCAGAGCGATACGACCGTCAATCTGTGGGTGAGCGACCACGGGCGCGGCATTTCTCTAAGCGAACAAACCGCTATTTTTAAGCCTTTTTACCGGGTCGATGCGGATCGCTCGCGCCAGACGGGAGGCACGGGGCTGGGCCTCTCCATTGTTAAGCGGCTAGTCGAGTCTATGGGGGGCGCAATCACGGTGCACTCAAAGCTGGGAGCAGGCAGCACATTTACCCTGCGGTTTCCAACCTGTTATTGAGCAGAGCCAGTATTATGAGAGCAATCGCCCATCCATAAGGAAGCTAATCCATGAGCGCCACTATTTTGCTGGTTGAAGATGAAGACAAGCTGGCCAAATTTGTGCAGATGGAGCTGAGCTACGAAGGCTATGAGGTCAAAGTTGCCAATGACGGCTTGGCCGGGCTAATGGCGGCCCGCGATCAGGAACCCGATCTGGTGATTTTAGATTGGATGATGCCAGGGCTCTCCGGCGTAGAAGTGTGTCGCCGGCTGCGCAGCACAGGCAACAACGTTCCGGTGATTTTGCTAACGGCAAAGGACGGCGTTCAGGAACGGGTCGAAGGACTCGATGCCGGCGCTGATGATTATGTGGTTAAGCCTTTTAGCATTGAAGAACTGCTGGCTCGGGTACGGGCTCACCTCCGCCGGAATCAGCCCAGCGAAAATGAGTGTCTGCAGTTTAATGATTTGACCCTCAACCGCAAAACCCGCGAAGTCTTTCGGGGCGATCGCGCCATTGAGCTAACCGCCAAAGAATTTGACCTGCTGGACTATTTGTTAGATCATGCCCGTCAGGTTATTACCCGCGATCGCATTCTAGAAGAGGTCTGGGGCTATGACTTTATGGGCGACTCCAATATTATCGAAGTCTATATTCGCTACCTGCGCCTAAAGCTGGAGGCCGAGGGAGAAAAGCGCCTGATTCAGACCGTGCGCGGCGTAGGCTATGTGCTGCGCGATTAGCCAGAGTTTAACCTCCAGCGGTTTTGAATCCAGTCAGGTGTCTCGGTGAATGACCAACTTCGGTGAATGATCAGCTTCAGCGATGCCAGGTACGGTAAGCAAGCGGAGCCAAGCTATAGCAGCCGAAGGGACATTAGGACGAGGCTGTGAGTCGGATGCTTTTATATTTCCACTCCAGCGTTGCTCAATGCGGTAAGCAATCTGACCTACGCCATAAAAATCGGTATGAGTTATGCAACTTTTGCAACCTAAGCGCTGACAGAGTTGATAGGATCAAAAACGAAACGGTTTAGTTAAAGGGAGCGTGACTCGTGGTCGAAACGAATCACAATGAAGACAATACCAACGCTGGCGCTACGGGCGATCAAGGCCATGACCAGCAGTATGTCGCTGATGCGTCTAAATTTATCGAAAATACCTCACTGGACGACATGCTAGATATGGCCGAAAAAGCCGTACGTCGAAAGATGATGGAGCGAGCTGCAGAAGCACCCAAATGGGTCTTCCCGGAAGACGGCATCCAAAAGAGCTAGCGCAGCCGAAAGCGCTAGAGCCTTCAAAAAACTAAAAAAGAATACAGAGCCCGGATAACGCTAGGAAATGGCGATAAATTAAGGGTGCTTTTTATAGGAGTTTGGCAAATATTCTATGGTTACCTCTTCTGTGGACATTGATGCGATCGCCCCTGCAACCGAAGATGACAGCTTAAACTACATTGAAACGATTGAGACCGTCATCTCTAGCCTGGAGCAAGACCAAAGCGCGATGGTGCTCCACTCTGGCGAAGAGCACCTCTGGAAGTTTGCCTACGGCAGCGTCGAGGTTTATGTGCAGCTGACGGGCATCACCGATACCGACACGCTAACCGTGTGGGCTCCCGTTTTTCCGATTCCTGAGCCGCTAAAGCCAGCGCTGATGCAGCGGCTGCTTGAAATGAACTGTATGGAAACGCTAGAAGCCTGCTTTGGCATCTTGGGCAAAGATATTGTGGTTCTGGCAAGCCGCATTCTAGCCGATATTTCTGCCGGCGAAATTTCTCGCCTAATGACCATCGTGGCCACCATCGCCGACGATAACGATGATGCCCTTAAGTCAGAGTTCGGCATTAGATAAGCGCATTTCACATGTGAGAAATGCTCCTGTGACAGTAGCCTTTTCTGCGTTAGTCGCCTTTGGGTTACCGGTTTTTTGCTGCGGCATTGTTATGCATTTCTTCATTTATGGCTACCGCAAAACACCATCAGCGTGGTCGTTTGCCTTTTTGGTGTCCGCGCTGGTTAGCTTTATTGCCGTAGCAGTAGTGCTGAGCAATTTTATTACCGTAGACAATCTCAGAAACAAGGTGCGTATTGTTGCGGGTAGCGTTGCTCTTGCAGTCGGTTTAGGGTTTTTAACTGGTTGGCGTTTAGGTATTCCAAATGCGCTAGAGCTTTACGAAACTGAAAGCCTATATGCAGGTTGGATAGAGCCTAAAGTTACAGTTTATGGCGCTATCTTTGGTGCTGTTGCTGGCTTTTTACTAGGCAAAAGTATGGCGTCAATCTCTAAG
>JBCDFX010000034.1:0-16912 GCA_039177155.1 Cyanobacteria bacterium P01_H01_bin.119 | reverse complement strand
GAAACAAAACGGCTGACACTAAAGGCGTGCTTTCCTAAACATACCCGTTGAATTTTAAAGATTCCGGTCATCTGCAACTTCTCAAAAGAAATTAAGAGACTTCCAATAAGAATCCCCCAGCATTGATTAAGTTCCAAATCAATCGACGCTGAGGGGCCCATAGCAGAGATTAAGCCTATTGAGATTTGCAGAACGAGACCGAAGCGCCAAGGGCTGCCACGATTTAGCTGTCATAGCCTTAGTCAAGAGAATTGGCTGGGTGTACTGCAGCTCCAGCGACACTGGGTAAAGCGCGCAATCTGAGTGGTTCAAAGCGATAAAGCGATAAAAGGCTCCTTGCTTGGGCAAAAGACTGGTTTGAGCAGTCATGCTGGGTAGAGCTATAGTTGTCGCAAATCGTGTATAAGTGTTAAAAAAGACAAAAGTGTAAAAAATACACTAAGCCCGTTTTTGGCATTCACATTTTTTCTCTCACTTGAGCGCTATGACAGCTTCAACCCAGCTTCCGATTCCGTCCTTTTTTAACGGCGATCGCGTCGGCCAGATTTGGCGGGTGCCCTACCAGGAGCGGGCTATTCAGGCCCAAGCCTGGGCCACCCAGCACCAGATTGCTCCGGCGGCCCAGGATCGCCATCGGGTTTGTCTGGTGGCCATTGATGTGCAAAATACGTTTTGCATCCCTGACCATGAGCTGTTTGTGGCTGGGCGCTCTGGCTTGGGTGCAGTGGAAGATAATCGGCGGCTGTGTGAGTTTATTTATCGCAATTTGGGCATCATCACCACCCTTGTGCCGACCCTAGATACTCACACCGCGATGCAAATTTTCCATCCCATCTTTTGGATCAATGGGGCTGGAGAACACCCTGACCCGATGACCCTAATTCCCTACGATGATGTAAAAAACGGGATTTGGCGGGTAAATCCGGCAATCGCGCCCAGCTTAAACCACCGCGATTTAGACGACCTCAACGCCTATGCCCTGCACTACGCTAAGCAGCTCAGCGATCGCGGCAAGTTTCCCCTAACCATTTGGCCTTATCACGGCATATTAGGCGGGATAGGTCATGCTCTGGTATCCGCCATAGAAGAAGCCTGCTTTTTTCACAATTTGGCCCGCCAGAGCCAGACCCGCTTTGAGATCAAAGGCAGCAATCCGCTGACCGAAAACTATTCTGTGCTCAGTCCAGAAGTGCTCACCGACCATCGGGGCAGCGCCATTGCTCAAAAAAATCTGCCCCTGATTAATAACCTGCTCGACTTTGACGCCATCATCATTGCTGGACAGGCCAAAAGCCACTGCGTGGCCTGGACCATTGATGATCTGCTCTTAGAAATTCAGGCCCGCGATCCAAAGCTGGCCCGCAAAGTGTATCTGCTCGAAGACTGTACCTCTGCTGTGGTCGTCCCAGGCGTTGTAGACTTCACTGACTCTGCCGACAATGCCTTCCAGCGCTACGCCGATGCCGGCATGAATCTTGTGCGCTCTACCGAGGCGATCGCAGACTGGTTCCAGCTTGTGGGTTGAGTAAAAGAGGTTTTACTCGATTTGTACAATCATTCCCTCTCGAGCGAGTCGGGCTCTGGGAAAGTTAGCCTGCATTTCCATCTCAATGCGGTCAAGGGCATCATCGCCGTGGGCGGGGTGGTGATGGAATATAATCAGTTCGCCCACGCTTGCCGCCTTTGCAATCTCTAAGCCGCTGTACCAAGATAGATGCTCAATTTCGGCTTGAGGTTCAAGATCACCATCAATACGGTCTCCAGAGTTGCCGTCGTAAACTAATACGTTTGCCTGATGCGCCAGGTAAATCAAATTTTGATTGCCCCCCGCTATGGAATGATCGGTGTCGGTGGCATAAACCAGCGATCGCCCCTGCCAAGTAACGCGAAATCCCAAGGCTCCCGTAAAACGATTGAGAGAAATCGTCTCAATAACCACATCTTCAATGGGCACCACGCCGCCCGCCGATAGGGTACGAAAGGTCATTTGCGACTTCATCGCTTGAAACGGCGTTGGAAAACTAGGTCTTAACATTTGATCCGTCAGCCGCTGCTTAATCGAGGCGCCATTGTCGGCGGTTGCGCCATAGACATCGAAGCGGTTGCCCGCTACAAAAGCTGGGCTAAAGAACGGAAAGCCCTGAATCCGATCCCAGTGGGTGTGGGTAAAAAACAAGTGGGCCGAGACCGGCTCTTGGCCCAGCAGATGTTTACCCAACACCCGCAGCCCGGTGCCCCCGTCAAAGATGAGACGCTGGCCTGCCACTAAAACTTCAACACAGGCGGTGTTGCCGCCATAGCGAACCGTATCTGGCCCCGGTGTGGGAATGCTGCCCCGTACGCCCCAAAACCGAATGGTAAAGTCTTCTGCCGGTTGGACGTCTGTCGATGTCGTCGCTGGCGCTGGGCTAGGACTGACCTCAGAATTCTCTGAATTTATCATCGAAGAATTGTCTGGGTGAGTTGTCGATGAGGTCTCAGCGTCGGACATGTCAGCAAGCGCACGGTTAAAAGGTTAGGCTAGGGCATTCAGACTGTGGCCTTGCAATGCTGACCCAACTGACTAAATCGGGTTGGCAAAATACAGATTCGACCATTGCTAGTACTGCCATATACCACTCGGATTGGCGCTGGTCGGGACACTCCGGGTAAGTTATCCCTCAGCCAAGCTATAAATGCAACAGCAAGGGTACCCTTAATCCCTTATGGAATATAGGGGGATTGGAGCCATTGGCTCAACAACAGGGTACCCATTTTCCCTGGGGTGATGACAAATTAGGCCGAAGCATTGCCCCTCCAGAGCGCTACCCTGAGGTATAAGCTTTGACACACTTCTCCACTAGTGGGGCAACATCTTCAATGTCTTTCCATCCCAAAATTTCGGTAACTTTCTTCTCTAGGTTTTTGTAGGTTCTAAAAAATTCGGCAATTTCATCGAGACGATGACTGGCAATATCCTTTAAGGACGCTACGCCAGCATAGCGAGGGTCGGCATCGGGAACACAGAGAATTTTTTCGTCGCGATCGCCGCCATCAATCATCTCCAGCATGCCAACGGGCCGAGCGGCAATCACACAGCCTGGGAACGTGGGCTGATCCATAATGACCATGCCGTCTAGCGGGTCGCCATCATCTGCCAGAGTGTTGGGAATAAAGCCATAGTCATAGGGGTACTGCACCGAGGCATACAGCACGCGATCCAGGGCAAAGGCTCCCAGGTCTTTATCAAACTCGTATTTATTTTTGCTCCCAGCCGGGATTTCAATTAAAACATTGACAATGCCAGATTTAGGCTGAGCCGGAATTTGAGATAGCTCCACTGCAATTCTCCAAAAAACGATTCTAACGAAAGAGCACTTTTGGGCCTAAGTGGACCAGCGCTCTTACTCAGATTCGATTTTAAGCGAATCAGGCAGTCTTACTCGACGATTAGCTCAAGCTAATCTAGGGGCAAGTCTAATCTGACTTGGCCCAACTAATAATCGGCTCAAAAACGACACGGCTCAAAAATTACACTGGAGGCTCTGATGCCTCTGCGTGCAGAATAAGATACCGAGACGAGTCAATAGGAGGAACTCGGGCGGGTGAAAATCGCGCGATCGCAAAAATCGGTAAGACGACTGTTGCAAGTGCGATGGCGACTCCCACGACAACTGCGACTCGGCTGGACAAATGTTCCGGAGGTTTATCAGACTGGCTTACAGATTCCATAAAAGGAAAAGAAACGATTTGATTTTAGACGAGGTAGACTCAAAACGCCGATTTGAAACAGGCTTACCTTGGAAGGGTTTAACCTTTGAAGCAGCTCGGCAACAGCAGCAGCCATTACCCAGTCTTCACTAACATTTTAAGAAAATGATAATCACAAACAGTGGCACATCACACTAAATGTAAGATGCCGCTTCTAACTTCAACCGTAACACTGTTTTTTTGCCGTGTTTTTTTTGCGATCAAAAAGTTGCTGCAAGAATAGCTGCTGCTGGAACAGCAGGTATAGGCAAGGCAGGCTAATCGGTCTGCTGCAAATGCTGTCGAATCAATCGAAGCTCTTCTAGAATAGCCCGGAGGATTTGATCGGTAACGCTCTCAGGAGACTGCTGAACTTCAATGGTCACTTGCTTAATCCCCAGTACCTCTTGAGCAAAGCGGGCCACCTCATTGGGATGAAACAGCAGCGGATCATCCCGGTTGATGCGAATTTCGGCGTTGAGCAGTTTGGGCTCAAAGGGAGGGTTCAGCAACTCGCTATCAGTATTGGCGTAGCGATACACTGAAGCCCGCGACCGGTTGAGCAGCTTTTGAACGGCCTCGACCGTCATTAAATTACGTTTATCGCTGAGGGCGTCGGCTGACAGTGAGCCTAGCGCTGGTTCATCCATAGAAGCGTTTATTCTCTCGATGCAGACTATAAAAACCGTTGACAAAAAGACTGTTGGCAAAACGACCGTTGGCAAAAAGATCGTAAACAAGCTGAGGGACGCGATCGCGCCCCTGTCTTCTCACAGTTCAACTGAGCGTTGGGTTAGCCGGGTTAGCCTTTTGAGCTATTTAAGCTTCAGCAGTTGAGTGGTGACATCCAGGCTCTCTTCGTAAAGCACATCCTGTCCCCAGCGCTGAAGCTGACGGCTCAGCATAAACTCTGCCTTTTGATCAGACAGCGCAGTCACCTGCTCTACCCGGCAAGCTTGGGCACCGCCGCCCGCCTCCATTCGCATACAGCCCGTTGTTTCAGAGCATAGTACGGTACAGCAGTCCGCCTGTAGATTGGTTGAGGAGAGCCGCAGGCCAGTTAAATCGCCAATGACCTCGCCCCAGTCGGCAACGGGAACTGCCGCTAGCTCGGCCTCTATGTCTCGACCTTGGGGACTCTGGAAATAAACTTTGCGAATATCGTAGTCGCCGCCTTCTTCGACGTAGCTAGTGGGCTGCCAGCCCAACCGACTGGCCAGCCAGCCCAGGTACATCAGCGCCTGAGCAGCGTTGCCCATTTCGTAGTCAATCACAAAGCGATCGACCTCGGTTAGCGCCTCCCGACGCTCTGGGGGATCAAAGGCTGCTGCGGTTAGCTCTTGCCAGGGCGCTAAGCGATGCCAGTTCAAATCCGCAATGTAGCTGCCTGTTTCAATCAAAGACTGCATCTTCAGCAGTTCAGATTCAGCGTCGCTAAAGTAGCTGGAATCGACAATAACGCAGTTGCAGGCTTTAGAAAGGGTATTAAATAAACTCTGCTCTGGATTCGGTGTTGCTTTCCACCAAACAAATTTGGGCAGATCGGCAATCATTAAAGAGGCTACTAAATCTTCAACCCGCTTTAGGGCAGATTTTGTGCCCCGCAGCGTAATGTATTCACAGCAAATTAGATTGCTGCCGCTGCGCTTTTGTACCGGACAGTAAGCCGAAACCTGAGCCGTTACCCCCGCATCGGCTTCGCCAAGGACGGGGCATAGGGTAATCACTCGGCAGGGATTTTGAGCCGCGATCGCCTCCGCGATGGTAAATCCCCGTAAATCCGGGTTGCTGATTTGCTGCTGCTCAGCCGGTAGCTTGCCGTATTCTTCCCGCAGGCGCTCCAGGGTATGGGGGCCAACCCGCCCAGTAATCCGCAATCCATAGGTCGTTTGAGCCTGACGCACGGCTTCACGGGTTTGGGGGCCGTGTACCCCATCAATGGCGCCATCGTAAAATCCCAGAGCCGCCAAAAGCTGCTGAAATTCTTCCGGCTCATAGACCACCATGCTAAAGGTCGAAGCGCGAGCGACTACCGGGGCAGCCTTGCCAGACTCTGGGCTGTGCCAGATATTGCGGAGTTCGGCTTCAATTTCATCTAAAGAAATATCCTTGGGCTTTTGAAGAGCAACGATGGGTGTGGTCGTCATAGTCTTAGTTGAGAGTTAAGAACTGAATGGGGCAGATTGACGAATGGAGGTCGCAGATGGAATAAGTTAAGCACTCGTCGATCCTATCTGGGATGAGTCTATGCTATCTAATCTTCTCAATAGGGCCGAATCAGGCGATACAGCTATTAGCTTCTCCAGCGGCAGGCTATGGCCAACCTAAAGCCTGCGCCAGCGGCGACCGGCTCGGTTGAGCAACAGCTCAGCTTCAACGGGCTCCCAGGTTCCTGCCTCATACATCGGGATGGCATCGGGCGGGGCGGGAGCATCCCAGGCTTCCAATAGGGGGGTTAACACTCGCCAAGATGCTTCTACCTCGTCCCCGCGGGTAAACAGAGTTTGATCTCCCAGCATACAGTCCACCAGCAGGCGACTGTATGCATCGGTATTGGCCTGACCAAAGGCAGCGTCATAGCGAAAATCCATATCGACCGAGCGCGTCCGTAGTGAGGTTCCTGGTGTTTTCACTTCAAATCGCATGGCGATACCTTCATCTGGCTGAATCCGCAGGGCCAACACATTGTGGTTCATCTGCCGCGCAGCCGACTGAAACATCAGGTAAGGCACCTCTTTAAAGTGAATCGAGATTTCACTCACCTTCTTTGGCATTCGCTTACCGGTCCGCAGGTAAAAGGGCACTCCTTTCCAGCGCCAGTTGTCGATCACCAGTGTGAGCGCAGCATAGGTTGGGGTTGTGGAGGTTTCGCTGGCTCCTTCTTCTTCCCGATAGCCGGGGACCTGGTTACCCTTCATCCAGCCTGGAGCGTACTGACCGCGAGTGGCGCAGGCCGAAATATTGTCTACATTGGCCAGGCGAGTTGCCTGCACCACTTTTACCTTTTCATTGCGGATGCTGTCAGCATCTAGGGAGTTTGGCGGCTCCATCGCCGTTAGGCTAAAGAGCTGCATTAGATGGTTTTGCACCATATCCCGCAGGGCACCGGACGTTTCATAATAGCCTGCCCGCCCCTCTAAACCGACCGTCTCAGCTACGGTGATTTGCACATGGTCAACAAACTGGCGGTTCCACAAGGGTTCAAAAATAGCGTTGGCAAAGCGAAACACCATCAGATTTTGAACGGTTTCTTTGCCGAGGTAGTGATCGATGCGGTAAATCTGATTCTCCTGACAAACGTCTTGCACCACTCGGTTTAAAGCCTGGGCGGTTGCCAAATCCTTGCCGAAGGGCTTTTCGATGACCAGGCGATGCTTTTCAGGGTTGCTCAGCATACCCGCTTGCCCTAGCTGCTGGGCGGCTTCGCCAAAAAAGCGGGGCGCAACGGAGAGATAAAAGACTCGATTGCCCAGGGTGCCGCGCTGTTCATCGAGCTCGGAGAGAAACGCCTTGAGCTTTTGGTAGCTTTCGGGGGTGTCAATATTGCCCGGACAGTAAAACAGTCCCTTGGCAAAGCTCTCCCACATGTCTTCGCTGCCGATGCCGTTGCCAAATTCTTCGACTCCTTCACGCATGTGATTACGAAAAAAGTCGTGGCTCCAGTCTCGACGGGCAACGCCAACAATGGTGAGCTCCGGGGGCAAGCGCCGCTCCCGCCGCATTTGATAGAGCGCGGGAACCAGCTTTCGCTGGGTCAAATCACCAGAGGCTCCAAAAATTGTCAAGATTTGGGGATCGGGGATGCGATCTTGCTGTAAGCCAACGCGGAGAGGATTTTCAAGCAGGGTAACCATAACAAATAGGGGCAGATAGGGGAATAGACGATGGGGCAAGCAGGTAAAAAAGCAATAGCGATCGCTGATCAATCAGTGCAGTCGCAAATTCAACAGCTTGGGCTAGACCAGCTTAAGCTAGACTTTGGCCTGTTGAGCTGCCGCAAGGGCATCGGCCTCTCGCTGACGCTCACGAATAAAGGACTCAACTAGGGCCACATCTTCGGAACTGCCGATGACCAGCGGCGTGCGGTGATGCAGTTTATTGGGCACCACATCTAAAATGGGCTGGGTTCCAGTGCTGGCGCTGCCCCCAGCCTGTTCGATTAGATAGGCTAGCGGCGCAGATTCGTAGAGTAGCCGCAGTTTGCCGCCGGGTTTCTTAACGGTGCCAGGGTATAAAAAGACGCCCCCTTGCATCAAAATTCGGTGAAAGTCACCGACCAGCGCGCCGCTATAGCGAGCGGAATATCCCTCATGGCGGTGAACATAGCGAATATAATCCCGCAGGGACTCTTCCCACTGCCAAAAGTTACCTTCGTTGACGCTGTAGTTGGGACCGTGCTCAGGCACTCTAATATTTTCAGCCGCCAGGATAAATTCGCCCAGGCTGGGATCGAGAGTAAAAGCATGAACACCGTGACCAATGGAATAAACCAATACCGTGCTGGGGCCGTAGAGAATATAGCCTGCTGCAAGCTGCCCTCGTCCATTGGTGAGCAGGTCGCTGCCGGTTTGATCTAAGTCGTCGCCCGTTTGTTGGCGAATGGCAAAAATAGAGCCGACGTTTAAGTTGATATCGACATTTGAGGAGCCGTCGATGGGATCGTAGAGTAAGGTGTAGCGGCCAACTGGACAGTTCTCAGGAATGTAGTAAGGATCATCCATTTCTTCTGACGCTAATCGGCAGACCAGACCGCTTTGCTTAAAGACCGAGATAAAGACATCGTTGGCAAACACATCCATTTTTTTGACATCTTCGCCTTGGACATTGGTGCGCCCCGTAAAGCCCAAGGCGTCTTCTACCAGACCCGCGCGGGTTAGGCGACGAGCAATTAGCTTACCCGCCAGCGCGATGCGCGTCATCAGCGCGCTGATATCTTGGGCCTCTGCCCCAAAACTCTGAAGCTGCTGTAGGACGTGACGAGAAAGCGTAGTGCAGTCGCGGTCTAAAGCGTATTCCTGGGTGGGCTGGTAGCCGTCCATTTAAAATCCTCCTAATTGTTCTTCTTGCATTAGGCGGCTATTGTATTGAGCCTATCTAGTCGCATCTTGTACTTAGTCACATCTTAGAAACGCTTCCAGGAATAGCAAACCATCTTTAGATCAACTATAGAAACCCAGCGCCTTAAAACCGCTCTGAGCGCTCTGCAAGGTGAGCGATCTAACTAACGCTGTTCAGATTGTTTTTGTGCCAACGACCCTAGCGATACTGGGTGGAGCGCACAATCTGACCCGCACTGTTCAGATTGTTTTTGTGCCAACGACCTTAGCGATACTGGGTGGAGCGCACAATCTGACCCGCACTGTTCAGATTGTTTTTGTGTCAACGACCTTAGCGATACTGGGTGGAGCGCACAATCTGACCCGCACTATAGTTTCTGAGTTCGGACTTTAATCGCAATGCCTCGGAAGTAAGCTGCGATCGCGCTCAATAGCACAATGCCCAGCAAGCCCGCTAAAGGGTTGCGATCAATTCCCACAATCCAGGGTTTTGCGCCAGCGCTGTAGCCAATTAAATTGCCCACATTTACCAGGTAGTAACTCCAGACCAGTCCAGCATGAAGCCCAATTGGTGCCCCTAAGCCGCCCACCAGGTGTTGCCGGTGGCGATCGCCGTGCCTGACAGAATCGTGACCAGCAGAATCGTGACTGATAGAGTGTGGTCGCCCCGGTTCAACAGCTACTGTTTGGGCGTTGACCACTTGGGGAAAAGCTCGCTTGGCCCACACCAAGGCAGCTCCCAACACAAATAGCCCTACCCCCTGGGGCCAAGTGGCTAAAATAACCGACAGCGGGCGAATAAAATGGGCCACAGCAAAAACAGCGCTATTGACAATCAGCGCCGTTATCGGTGAGTAGTCCTGCTGTAGCTCGGTGAGCAGCCAGCCCCGAAAAAACATCTCCTCGCAAAATCCCACCGCGATCGCCGTCAACAAGCCCTCCCCGATCAGACGCATCCAACTGCCCTGGAATGGCAATAGGACTGCCCAACCCAGCAGCAGCATTAGACCAAATAGAGCCGCAACGCCTCCACAGCCGATAGCAAATGCCCACAGCATCTGCCGCCAAAAAGCTTTGCTATTGTTAAAACCGCAGACGTAAAGCGGCTTGCACTGCCTATAAAACCGTCGCCGCCACCAGCGTAGCAATACCAAAAAATCGATATAAAGCACCCCCAAAGCCGCTAGCGGAATCTGTTGAGAATTCATCCGCCAGGCCAAGAGCTGAATCGGTATAGCTAAGGGCAACCACAGGCCCACCAGCAGCAGCAAAAACAGCCCAATCCTAACGGGGGCTGCTTGACGGGCGATCGCGGTTTGCTGACTCACCAGAAGACGGCACCTTCTACTCGTCTGGTTCAATTGTGCTGGTTAGCCCTTTGCCCTTAAGTGAGTCACAGTAAAACTCCGCCGGCTCAAGCGCGCAGGTAATCACCAGTGCAACACCCGCATTGTGGGCCTGCATCATAATATCTACCGCTTGGGGCACGGTTAAGCTCGGCACCGTCTGAACCAAAGACTCAACTACGTACTCCATTGGGTTAAAGTCATCGTTATGCAGCAAGACCCGGTATCGCGGTGCTAGTTTGCGCGTTGTAGAGCGCTTTTCAATCGTTTCTACCGCCACTGTTCTCCTTCCTCTAAAACCGCCTTTAATACCTCTTTCAAAGGCTAATAGAGATGCTTAGCGTTGGCAACTTGTTGGCAACTTTCCGGGCTTGATCAGCGACAGGTCACCCGACAGCCCCTACCCAACGGCTTAGCCCTAAAGGTTCCCCAGCCTAAGAGATCAGGCCACGGGATAAGATAGAGACATCTAAAATTAGCGTTCACGGTCCTCCGCTGATGACCCAGATCGATGACCCAGATCCCAAATTCAATCCTGCATCCCAATCAAATTGTCTATCTGGAATTGGGTAACGAACGACTGTATGCAGAAGTGATTGAAGTTGTAGTGTCAAGACAGCTCTGCTGGGCCCGCCCCCTACTGCTGAGAAAAACTGCTGAAAATGACCGCCGCTCCATATCCGCAAATCTATTGAATTTGGAAAATGCTTATGCCGTTGATCACGCTGTCGAGCTTGACAATAGCAGCGGATTGGCTTCACCAGAACTTTACAATCTCAAGGAAGGACCGGACCTAATTTGGCCCATTCACCTGTTTAATCCCGCATTTGATATCGATCTGATTGACATTATGCCTGGTTTAGACAGGGAATCTTCGATAGAAACTTTAAGCGCTGCAAGGCAGAAAATGAATCATTTTATACAGCAATTCTGGAAAGCCTATTCTCTATTGAAATTAGATTAACTCAGGATTCTATAGGTTGATTCTGCGAAGAATATATCTGGAGACCAGCTTGCTTAAGCCCCTTATAGGCGAGCTTCTAGCAACACTTGTTTAGCGTAATCTTCTTCATCCTTATAAATATCTACTTCGCTTTAATCAAAAAAGCTGAAGTTACAGAGAAGAGCGCAAATAAAGTATAGTAGATAACTTTTAGGATGGCGCAGTTGCTAACTAAGCTACAGGCAAAATAGGATAATGCTCCAGCAAGTAAATATTCAACGCTTAAATTTACCTGCCTAAATCTCACAGTCGGAAGGGCTAAAGGCTGGGAACAAGCTGAATTCGGCCTGCGTCCATCTCAGTCATGAGGAACTCTAGTGCCTCATAATCTGCTTCGGAAATATAGCCTAAGCGGGTTAACAAATAGTTGATTTCATTTTCGATGTCAGGGGTGAGCCGACGAATATAGATGGCTTTCTCTACCAGTTTGCGGATGGAAAAATCGGGAGTCATGGTAGCGATTTTTATAGAGATTGCGCAGACTTACCGTTATCATCATCCAAGTGTCAAGATTGATGGGTGATCCGCTGTTAGCGTTGATGGTGATGTTTGTCGCGTAGTAAATGTGATTTACGTCACGTTCGGCAGTTAGCGCAATCGCCTGGGATTTGATTCTGTTGGATAAGCCGGAGCACGCTGAGATCACCGTTTTTTCGTGTCGTTCGTCACTTTTTGAGGAAAATACTTACGCAAACTTTATTAAGCATCAAGACCGGATTAAGATTTTGCGAATTGACCAGATTTCCAATAGGCATCTTGAGGAAGACGGGCTTAATTGGTTGTTATCTAAAGCCCAGCCGTTACGCTGATCGCTAGCTGTAGAGTTGCACGAAGGAGAGTTGAAAGTGGATAAGGTTTATGGTCCTGCTGTGGTTGTCATGCAGCCCGTCGGCAATTTAAATGCCTCCAACGCCGATGGTTTGCAGCGCGAGATGATTGATGCTCTGGCACCAGAGCATGTTAAATCGCTGGTAATGGATTTGGAAAAGGTTGAGCTCTTTGATAGCGCAGCTCTGGCAGCGCTGATGGCCGCTCTGAAGACGGCAAAATCTGCAGGTAAGCGGTTTAGCCTACGTTCGGTGCCTCCTTCTATTCGCATCGTTATGGAGCTAACCCAGCTTGATCGAGCTTTTGATATTGCTGATGACCTGCTGCTAGCTGCCTAGAAGCTGGCTTCGATAGTCGGGCACTGCTGGTTTCTCAGGTATTGTTATTGATCTGGCCAAAGATCTTGAGGCCTGCCTCACCGTCTGCTGCGTGTCATATTGTTACTAAATCCCTTTGTTACTAAATTCCTAGGGAACTGAATCTCTAAGTGGCTGAATTACTGCATGACTAAATCGCTGAACCTCTTTGTTCAGCGATTTTTTTGATGCTGTGGCTTTGTCAGATTGCTCACCGCACCTAAGACCGCTAGGGGCTGTCATCATTTAGCGGTCAAGTCTTTATGCAGAACGCGTTTCAGCCCCTAGTTTATTGTGCGGGGCGGGCACGGTAATGCTTACACCACCGGAAACGTTCTGGTTTTAATTGATGACGCGCCCTAAAGCTGTTGGCTCTGATTAGCCTCGCCATGCCTATGATGGCGAGGCTGACCCTGCTGGCAAATCTTCGTAACATCGCAACGGGAAGCCCTTGCTATAGTGATGAGCGGAAGTTGTTTCAAGAGCTAAAATTTATTGTGGCGATCGCAGTTGAAACGCTCATATCTCCGGACATCGCTCGGCCCGCTCGTTATTTAGGCAATGAGCTGGGCGCGGTGCACAAGCCGTGGACTGCGGCGGAGGTCCGCTGGGTGCTGACTTATCCAGAAATTTATGAAGTGGGTGCGTCGAACTTAGGGCACATCATTCTCTACAGCATCTTAAATACCCAGCCCCGACAGCTCTGCGATCGCGCCTATTTACCGGGTCCTGATTTGGCACAAAAGCTGCGCCAGAGCGAAACTCCTCTCTTTGCGGTAGAGTCTCGGCGATCGCTGATTGAGTTTGACATCCTGGGCTTTAGCCTCAGCTACGAACTGGGGGCAACCAATATTTTAGAAATGCTGGATTTGGCCGGCATTCCGCTAACCTGGCAAGCGCGATCGCAGCCAAACTGCCCCTGGCAAGTAGACCGCGGAAGCTGGCCTTTGATCTTTGCCGGGGGGCAAACGGCAACGTCTAATCCTGAACCCTATGCGGAGTTCTTTGACTTTATTGCCCTGGGGGACGGCGAAGAACTGCTGCCCGAAATTGGCCTAGTGATTGAAGAGGGCAAAGCCCAGGGGCTGAGCCGTCAAGCGCTGCTGCTCGATTTAGCCCAGGTGCCTGGCGTCTACGTGCCGCAGTTTTATGACATGGCGGCTGATGGTTCGGTTCATCCCAACCGGGCAGATGTGCCGCCCCGCGTCTTGCGGCGCGTTGCGCCCCCTATGCCGGACTACGCCATTGGCCTAGTGCCCTATGTGCAGACAGTGCACGATCGCCTAACCGTTGAAATCCGTCGGGGCTGTACCCGTGGCTGTCGGTTTTGCCAGCCCGGTATGCTAACCCGCCCGGCCCGGGATGTGGCCCCGAGCGATGTGGTCAGCGCCATTGAGCGAGGGATGAAAGCGACGGGATACAACGAGTTTTCCCTGCTCTCTTTAAGCTGCTCCGATTATTTAGCGCTGCCTGCCGTTGGCGTGGAGGTAAAAAACCGGCTGCAAAACGACAATATTTCCCTCTCCCTGCCCAGTCAGCGGGTCGATCGCTTTGATGAAAATATTGCCCATATCGTGGGCGGCACCCGCCAGACCGGATTGACCTTTGCACCGGAAGCGGGCACCCAGCGAATGCGGGACATTATCAACAAAGGACTGAGCAATGAAGAACTGCTGCGGGGGGTCAAGACCGCCCATGAGCAGGGCTGGGACAAAGTAAAGCTGTATTTTATGGTGGGGCTGCCGGGGGAAACGGATGTAGACGTTTTGGGCATTGTGGAGACTGTGCGCTGGTTACGTCAGTCCTGCCGGATTCCGGGACGGCGATCGCTAAATTTCAATATTACGGTATCTAATTTCACGCCTAAGCCCCATACGCCGTTCCAGTGGCATTCGGTCTCCACTGCCGAATTTGACCGCAAGCAGGCTCTTCTGGGCGAGGCCTTTCGTCAACTGCGCGGCGTTAAGGTGAACTTTACCGATGTCCGAATCTCAGCTATGGAAGATTTTGTCGGTCGAGGCGATCGCCGACTGTCTGCCGTTGTTCGTCGGGCCTGGGAACTGGGGGCCGGCATGGACGCCTGGTGGGAAAGCCTCGATCGCGCCTTTAATGCGTGGACCCAGGCGATCGCGGATGCGGGGCTTAGCCTCAAATACCGTCAGGTCGAAAACGGCGAATGGAATATTATGGACACTGACTGCGATCGCCGCCAAACCTTAGATGCTCCCCTGCCCTGGGACCATCTAGATACCGGCATCGACAAAGCCTGGTTAAAAGATGATTTAGAGCTGGCCCTGGCTGCTGCGACGGTGCCCGACTGCTCGTTTGAAGGCTGCTCCCAATGCGGCGTCTGCGGCACAGATTTTGGCCACAATATAATAGTATCGCCGCCACCGGTTCCAGAATTTTCTGGACATTTCAAACCCAATACCCAACGGGTACAGCGTCTGCGGGTGACCTTGGGCAAACTGGGGGAAATGGCCCTTGTCAGCCATCTCGACTTAGTCAGGTTGTTTGATCGCGCCGTGCGGCGAGCCGGCTTGCCCATTGCCTTTACAGGCGGCTACCATCCCGGCCCCCGTATCTCCCCCGCCAATGCCTTGGCCCTCGGGGCGACCAGTTCTGGTGAAATTGTAGATTTTGAGCTGACTGAAGCCCTCTATCCACCTGAGTTTCAGCAACGGCTTCAGGCTCAACTACCGCCGGATATGCCCGTTTATCAGGTTAGCGAAATTTCTTTGGAAGCTCCCTCAGCTACTAAATCTCTAGAGCGGGCTGAATATTATGTGGTGCTCCAAGCTTTGCCGCTGGCCGAGCAGCCAGACCAAGCGGCTTTATCAGAAGCTGATTTATCAGAGGCCAATCCGGACGCTATCCGTTCGGAAGCGCCGGCTTCAAATCTTGCCGCAAATGTCACCGACGGGGACTGGCAAATTTGGCGGCAACTGCTTTGGGACTGCGATGCCCTATGGGTGACCCAAACGTCTAAATCTGGCAAGCAGCGACAGGTCAATCTGCGCGATCGCCTCTTTGAGCTGGAGCTATGCCCCCAACGGCCTACCGAACTAGCCCAGACCGCCGGGGATGCGGAGGGGCCAGATTACGCCGTTTTTCGCTATGAGGGCAGTTGCCGTAACGACGGTACTCTGCTGCGTCCTGAACAGTTTGCCACCATGGTGGAACAAATCGCTAAAAGGCCCATTCAACTACTCCAAACCCACCGCCAAAAGTTGATTTTGGCATCTTAATCTGTTGTGATTATGGCCGATTGCTTGTCCTCTCGATTTGCTTCCTGTGATTCTTTATCTCAGCTGTTGGGGTTTAGCCAAACTCGGAAGAGTGTGTCCGCGTTTCTAAGCTACCTGTTATGGGCTGTACTGCTGACCTTTTGCGCGGCGGCTAGGGTAGAAGCCCAGCCAAAGCCTGATGCTCCGCCCCCGACTCCAGATGAGCGCCGCAATAATCGAGAGGCCTATATCCGTCAGCAGCCAGAGCGATTTTGGGACGAGCTAAGAGCGCTTATTAATGATTCTTACACTGGATTTGATCGGCCCAACAGCCCGGTTTTTCCGCCGCTTGATGTTGAGCCAGATGAAGCGCTGGTTGACCAAGGGTTAGTGATTACCGATCAGACAGCGTCGGCCACATCCTTTACGCTCCCTAGTCTTTGGTGGGTGCAGCAGAGTCTGATTGCTCGCTTTGACGGCAATCGCGAACAGGCTCCTGACGACGATGCAGCCTCTCCTCGCGGCAGATCTAACACCGCTTCGGAAGACGCCGCTGCGCCGCTGCCGCCGGTTATTGAGACCTGGCTTGCCTACCGCGATGCAGACCAAACTCCCATCCGGGTTGACCTGGTTCTCAACAATCGGGTGTGGAACCAGTTGAGCTATATCGAAAGATACGCCCTGGTTGAAGAATTTGGCCTATCGACTCAAGCCTATGGCTACAACTTAAGGGTGTTTGCCGGCGAAAATCCCGTCAGTATTTACGTTTGCGATTTTGAAGTCAGCCGCACCACAGCGGTTAGGCAGGCTGCCAATATAGAGGTTGACCCAGACGCCGACTCGGAGGTGCCCTGCCTGCTGCTGCTGCCTGCCCGGGGCCGCGGACAGTTTAGCGGTCGGGGGCCGCTGGACTAACCTTAGACCACAGCGCTAGGGCTTGGGCCTGAGTCGCAGGCGATAGGGGATTGAGAAATTCACTTTGATCATAGGTCTCGGCGGTGGGCAATAGATTAGAGACGGTTTTTAATGGCTCCGGTAGCTGGGGGTTTTCCAAATGGGAATAGAGTGGTGATGCACCAGGATTGGTCACCGTTAACTGGGTCGCAACTTGGGGTTCCCAAAAAAACGATAGCCAATCTGCCAGAGGCGCTTTCAAATCTTGCGGTTGAGCAACTTCCGAAGCTAACTCGGCGATTTTAGGCTTAACCCACACGTCCGCAGACAGCAAGGTGCCGCTGGCAGGCGCCACCGCGCGCAAATTGCGGTAGCGCCTCAATAGGGGCAAAATATCTGTGGACCAGCCTGCCGCTAGACTGACTCCTTCGGTGACTAGCGCCTGTAAATGGTGGGTAGAACTGTAGAACTT
>JBCDFX010000033.1:0-16953 GCA_039177155.1 Cyanobacteria bacterium P01_H01_bin.119 | reverse complement strand
TTTCAGGGCAGAGGGATTGTGCTGTATTTCTACCCCAAAGACGATATGCCAGGGTGTACCCGGCAAGCCGAGGGATTTCGAGATGCCTTCGGCGACTATGAGGAGCGGGGCATTGTCGTTCTCGGCGTTAGCGTGGATGGCGTTGACACTCACCGAGCTTTTAAGGACCGCTATGGGCTGCCGTTTACGCTGATGGCCGATATTGAAGGGGCGATCGCGACGGCCTACGGCGTAGAGGCCGATGGCTATGCCAGGCGAGTTACCTTTTTTATTAACGGTGCTGGAGCGATTGAAAAAGTCTTTACCCCCGTTGAGGCTGAGACCCACGCCGCCGATATTTTGAGCGCCCTAAGCGGCTAAGCCGGGCTGCACTTGTGCCTGTAGCATGTGCTAGGCGTGGGTATACCAGCGCATCAGTATCCGCGCTAGTTGATCGGAGTCGTGGCGAATTGATCCGGTTTTTTCGTCTTCTTTCATGACGTTGGCCAGGACGATTCGGCGTCCGGCAGCTATCACCGCATTGCGATCGAGATCCACGGGAATCGCACCTTCGGCGGCATAGCGGGCGATCGCAGCAGCCGAGGGCCGCTGTTTTTGCACCAGCACCGCGTCAAATAAAGGACGACCGCAGGCATGGTCAATGGCGCGAATATGGTCAGAGACTTTGAAATCCTGGGTTTCGCCGGGCTCGGTCATAATGTTGCAAATATAGATGCTGGGCACCTGTCGCTGGGCGATCGCCTCGGCAATATCGGACACCAGCAGGTTGGGAATGATGCTGGTGTAAAGGCTGCCAGGGCCAATAATAATTTGATCGGCATCGTGGATAGCCTTTAACGCTTTGGGCAGCGCGGGTGGATCCGCCGGGCTACAGCCAATATTGACAATCTGACCCTTGGCCTCGGTAATGCTAGACTCCCCTTCAATCCGCCGTCCGTCGCTAAGTTCGGCCCACAGCCGCACATCGCTTAGGGTAGCTGGCAGCACCTCTCCCCGCACGGCGAGCACTTTAGAACTGGCCGCGATCGCTAGCTCCAGGTCCCCCGCGATTTCGGTCATGGCCGATAGAAACAAATTGCCAAAGCTGTGGCCGCTCAGCCCGTCTCCGGCCTTAAAGCGATATTGAAACAGCTCTGTCAGCCATTTTTCTTCGCTGGCCAGGGCGGCAAGGCAGTTGCGGATATCCCCCGGCGGCAAAATTCCCATTTCTCGCCGCAGTCGCCCCGAGGAGCCCCCATCGTCTGCCACGGTGACAATGGCCGTAATATTGGCGCTGTAATGCTTTAGCCCCCGCAGCAGCGTCGAAAGGCCAGTACCGCCCCCAATCACCACAACTTTGGGGCCCCGGTAGAGCCGCCGCCGATGAATCAGTATATCGACCAGGTCATCTTCATTGCCGGGCATCAGCACCTCGGTAATGGAGCCCAGGGTGCGGCTTTGGCCCCACCAGATCAGGCCAACTCCCACCAAAATCGCTAGCGGCCCGCTGATATAGCTGGGAATAACTGTGGAGATAAACCGCAGCACCGCCCCTAAAAACTGCACGGTGTAAAACACGGGGGTCAGCTTTAGCCAGATGGCAATGCCCAGGGTTAGCAGCAGCACCCCCACGGTGCTCAAAAACAGCCAGCGCTTAACTAACAGCCCTGGCACCAGCCACTTTGACCAGCGGTTGATATAAGGCGTAGTGAGATAAGTGCCCTCGTGCTGAAGCGATCGCAGGTTGCGACGAAACCACTTTCTGAAAGAACCTAACGGCATATGGTGACCCAAACGATTAAATCGATCCTGACTGCTGTTTTTTCTCAATAGTGTCCCTGATCCAGTTGTGACTACGGCACCAGGAGCCAGCTTAAGATAGGATGGCTCCAGCGCAAATTATAGAAGCCGTCTCAGCAAGAAGAACTTATCCAAATCACTATGGCAAATGACTATGGCCGATCAACCCGATTGCTCAGGTTCTTCCCCGCTGATTGAACTTAAGAACGTTTCCAAATCCTTTGGCGGCAGCCCCATCTTAGACGAGGCTAATTTAACCGTTAACCGGGGGGAAGCCGTTGCAATTATTGGTCCGTCAGGTACCGGAAAATCCACAATTTTGCGAATTGTTGCAGGCTTGTTGCTGCCCGACAGCGGTGAAGTTTGGGTAGACGGCGCGCGTCGTGACGGCCTAATTGACGATGGCCCCATGCCGCTGCGCATTGGCATGGTGTTTCAGCAGGCAGCCCTGTTTGATTCCCTAACGGTGGATGAAAATGTGGGGTTTTCTCTCTACCAGCACTCTCGATTGTCTCGCGGTCAAATTCGCCAACTGGTGGAGGACGCGCTGGATATGGTCGGGCTAAGCGGCATCAGCGATCGCTATCCAGCTCAGCTTTCGGGGGGAATGCGAAAACGAGTGAGTTTTGCCCGAGCCGTAATTGCCAATCCCGAAACCCCTCGCGATCGCCCCGATTTACTGCTCTACGATGAGCCCACTGCCGGACTTGACCCCATCGCCTCAACGGTGATTGAAGACTTGATTCGGGGATTGCAGAACCAAAGCGGCTGCGCCTCTTATGTTATGGTGACCCACCAAGACAGCACCATTCGCCGCACGGCAGACCGCGTCCTGTTTCTCCATCAGGGTAAAATCCGGTGGAGTGGACGTGTTGATCAAATTGATCATACGGATAATCCCTTGGTTCGACAGTTTTTTAGCGGTGCGGTAGAAGGCCCAATTCACTTCGTTGGATAGGGCTGGCAATTTGAATAGGTCTGGCAATACAGGCGGGAAGGGATAATCTAAGTTGACTGCTGAATTAATGGGGGGCAACCGTCAGATTGATACTGATCGTCACGGTAGGGATCGTCACGGTAGGGTTTACGTAGTGAGGAGTCGAAATGCGATCGCGCACATTACGGGAAGGATCGGTTGGGCTACTGATTTTGATTGGCATTGGGCTATTTGGCGGTTTAGTCATCTGGCTGCGGGGGATTAATCCCGGCAATCGCGGCTATCGGATTGAATCGACCTTAGAGAGCAGCGCTGGGATTCAAATTGGAACGGCAGTCAACTACCGCGGCGTAGTGATTGGCCGTATCGCCAGTATCGAACCTCAGACCAACACGGTCAGAATCACGATCGAAATTACCCAGCCAGGATTTGTGATTCCCAAAGACTCCGTCGTTGAAACGATTCAAAGCGGGCTAATCGGTGAAACGGCGATCGCAATTGTGCCCCAGGCTCAGATTCCCGAGAGCGCCACTGCGCTAAGCCCGGTGGGAGATGACTGTGACCCGGATGTGATTGTGTGCGATGGAGATGCTTTGCCGGGTCGGGAAGGCATCAGCTACGACACGCTGATTCGCTCTGCCGATCAAATCGCTGATGTTCTTAGTGACCCTGAGCTAGTAGACGATATCAAGGCGATCGCGCGCAACACCAGTCAGATTACCGACAACTTTATCGGTCTTAGCGAAGAGCTGACCGCTCTTACCCAAGATGTGCGCCAGGAAATTGAGCCGCTCTCTGCAGGGGCTCAGCGCACCCTAATTGCCGTTACAGACGCCGTGATTGCCGCTGGGGGAGCCGCCGAGGAAATTCAACTGAGCGCGGTAGAGGCTCGCAGTCTGCTGGCGGCAAACCGAGCCAATATCGCTACCACCTTAAACAACCTCAGCGTTAGCAGCGCTCAGCTACGCACTATTTTAGATACGGTAACCCCGGCCATTGAAGAAAGTGAGTTTTTGGCCAACTTAGAGATTTTGTCGGCCAATGCCGCGATCGCCTCAGCTAACGTCCGCGACATTACCGACGCCTTCAACACCCCCGAAAACCTGCTGATGCTTCAGCAAACCCTGGAGTCAGCCCGAGATGTGTTTGAAAGCGCCCAAAAAATCATGGCCGATATTGATGAGCTAACGGGCGACCCCACGTTTCGCAACAATATTCGCGATTTGGTCAATGGCTTAAGCGGGCTAGTGTCTTCTACCCAAGACTTGCAAACCCAAGCCCAGGTGGCCCAGATTTTAATGCCCTTAACCCAAGAGGAAGGGATGCCAGAGGCGATCGCCCGTCAGCCTGAAAATTCCAAACCCGATCCAACCGACCCCAATGCAGATGCCCCAGCAGCAGATGTCTCAGCAGCAGATGCGCCAGTAACCGTGCCGATCTTGAGCCACAACGGTCAAAACTACACCTTTCGTCCCATAGTGCTGCCTTTAGTCAATAGGGATAAAGCAGATTAACCCCGATTACAGCGTTTTGAATCCAGTCAGAATCCTCTAGGCCGCACCGAGTAGGGTGTAAACCGATTCTGCCTGACGCTTGCCTTTAAGGGCCAGTTCGCCTATGGACTCGCACCGATAGTCGGCTTTTAGAGCTTGGTAGGCGGCTTCGCTTAGCAGCACTTGATTAGTCTGGGCCTGGCTCATCAGCCGGGCCGCGATATTGACCGTATCGCCCAGGATATTAAATTCTCGGCGGCCTCGGGGTTCACCAATTTCGGCGGCAAACACGGGGCCGTAGCTAAAGCCAATGCGATAGGTAATTTTAATAGGGCGCCCCTGCACTGTTGGACTGGTCAGCGCTTCAATATGCTGCTGAATACTGAGGATAGCGCTGGCTGCGGCTTTGGCGTCGTCTTCATCGGGATTGAGTACGCCGAAGTGAATCAGCATTTCAGAACCCACGGAGTGGTACGTCACCTTTTGCAAAATACCGCCCTGTCGTTCTACCGTGCCGTTAATCAGCGCAAACGCCTGAGAGAAACACTGCACCGATGCTTCAGTTTCCTCAGGCAAGGCCTCATCGACGGCTTCGGGCAGACCAATCAAATTTACAAAGATAACGGGAATCGTTGGAAAAGCGGGCGGAATTTTTCGCTGTGCCACGCTGTTGACCAGCAGTCCCAACACAGAGCGAGGGATATAGCTTGACAAGGTTTCGACCCGGGCGATCGCCACCGATAGTTCTGAAATCAAGCTGGCAACGCTGCGATCAAACAAAATGCTGGTGGCCAACCGACGACGCTTAAACGTCACATCATATTCGCCTAGGGTGTCAGCAGTGAGAGTGTCATCAATCAGCCAGTGATGATCGCCCCGGGGCAGTAGGTGATACTGCTGCTCAATGCGATCGCGAATAACCTGAGTCACCGAAACCTGTCCTGTTTTTCCGGCTCCTTCCGCCTGTTTGGCCACCTGCACAGCACGGCCCAGCAGCACATGCCCCATCCGCATCGGCGTGCCAATATCAGCTGTGATAAATTGACCCGAGTGAATGCCCACCCGCATCCTTAGGGTGCGCGGCCCGTGAATGGTTTGAATTTCTGAAAAATTGGCCATGGCTCGCTGCATTCGCAAGCCAGCATGAATCGACTGAGCCAGTTCATGATCGGGGCGAGGCGAGGTAAACTGCACCAGTAGGGCGTCCCCTGTAAACTCCAGCAGTTTGCCGCCTGACTTGCTAATGATTTCAATCATCTGAGCAAAATAGTCATTTAGCAGCCTCAGCAGCCCCTCTGCCCCCGCTTGCCCCTCGGCAGCTTTGGCTTCTGACAGGGGGGTAAATCCGGCCAAATCGGTAAACATTAAACTGCCAGAGCGCCATCGATAGCGGGGCACTCCCGGCACCGGAGGATTGTCAATCACGTCGGGGGGCACGTAGTTGTGCAGCATATACTGCAGCGTCCGCAGATGATCAAACGCCTGCATCAGGGTTTTTGAAGAGGGATCAATCCAGATCGCCGCATATAAATCCGCTGGTAGCAGCAGCCGTAGCGCTCGTTCGATTTGAATCAGAGCCGCGGGTTGGATGGGTTTAGCGGGTGACCCAGGGTACTCACTCATTGTGGTTCAGACAGTACAGCATTAGTCCAGCATTGTTTAATCCTTACGCACACCTACCCGTGGGTTCCGGTCATTGCGGTATTTGATAGCTCTGGCCCAGGCCGCTTTTGGAGGTGCTCTGGAGATGATTTAAGAGTGCTTTGGGGGCTGAGTCTCTCAGCCTGCCCTCATTTAGTGTGTTAGGAGAATGCTAGATTGGGCTGCAAGCTGCTTTACTTTAACCCGCACTATGGCCTTTCGTCTTGATCGCCTCCATATTGAAGTCACTAACGTATGCAACTTTAAGTGTGAGTTTTGCCCCGACGCCATTATGAAACGCAGACGGGGACATATGGACTTAGCCCTGCTGGAAAAAATTTTGGATCAGGTTGCAGTCCATCGCCTCGCCCGGATTATTACCTTTCACCTGATGGGGGAGCCGATGATCTACCCCCATATTTTTGAGGCGATGGCCATGGCTCGCGATCGCGGCCTAGATCTGCACCTCACCACTAACGGCAGCACCTTTGATTTACGTCGTGATCATATCGACAAGCTAATTGCCGCCGATATTCCTAAAGTCACCATCTCTTTGCAAACGCCCAATGCCGAGAGCTTTATCCTGCGGGGCGCGCCTCCTAAGCTACAGCCTAAACACTACTTTGACAGCATTATTCGCTATGTAAAAGCCAACAGCGCGGCTGCCGTATCTACCCGCGTCCATATCAAACTGCTCGATACAACGCCCAATCCCTTTTTGGTGCCCCATAAACCGATGCATATTGTAGAGGGCAAGGCTCAAATTCAAGCGGAGCTGTGGCGCTGGGCCGAGACCTTTTTGTCTGACGATAACGCTGAAAAAGACTGGAGCGGCGATCACTTACTGCAGCACCGCATCGCTAATCATAAACCCGGTCGCTGGCAGTTGGTTGAGCTGCACCCCCGCCTATTTTTGGAGACCTTTCCGCTAGATAGCTGGGGCAATGTAGAGTCGTCTGAGGTGATCTCAGCCCGGTTTGGCTACTGCAACGGGGCCTCTCAGCAGGCCGGCATTCTTTATGACGGTACGGTGGTGCCCTGCTGCAAAGACTACGAAGGACACATTCCCTTGGGCAACGTGACCGAAACTCCCCTGCCTAGTATTTTTAACGGCCCCGCCGCCTGCGGACTGCGCCAAGGCTTTGACCGATTGCAGGTTACCCATCCCATTTGCCAACGCTGTATGGGAGCCGACACTCCGGCTAAAGCGGTGCTGCGCCAGGTCGGGTCGGTGGGTTATTTTAAGCTGTATCACCCGCTGAAAAAGCGACTCGACCCTCAATGGGGAGAGGTTTAGCCCTAAGACTGCTTTAACTGCCAGCGACGATAGGCGACGCGTAAAAACGCCTGCATCGAAAGCCCTAAATGAGTCAGCGTTGGCAGCATTGCTGAAAACCCCATAATCAGACCAAAGTAAATATTTTTCAGGCTGTTTCTCGACGTCGGATTGGTAATGGCCTCACTTACGCGCTGTTCATAAATCACGGCTCGCTCGGAAATAGTTTCCGGGCTGCTCAGCACCAAATCTACAAACCAGCCCGATACGGTAAACACAAACAGCACCCACCAGGTTGCAACAATGGCGATCAGCAAATCGACGCTGAGATGGGCAATATATTTTAGGGTTGAGGTAGTGTGAACGGCGCGGCGAGCGATGTAGATCGTGATAAAAAAGGACAAACTATCGAACAGCGCCCCCATCACCCCCACAGGGAACTGCATCAGATAGTACTCAATCCACTTGGGGCCAAAGGCATTTTCCGGGTAGGCGGTAACCAGGGCTATCCAGTAGCAGGCGATATTGATAACGATAAAAAAGCCAAACAGCTTAGGAAAAAAGTCGAGCAGTTTGCCGCGCTTGCTGTCGTAATAGTTGAGAATGCCCTGGAGCGATCGCTTCCAAATCGCCACAGAAACCTCTTGCAGCGATCGCCGCCGAATAGATTTGAGTCTCATGTCGCACCTAAGCTCTGAGGTTATGCTGCCCCAATGCTAAACAATTCACAGCAGCTTTAACTCTGGAGCGATCGCTGAATTTACAGCGTTTAGCCCATATATCAAGTATCCGTTAATTAAAACCCCCTTAAAGAACGCAACAGCAGTGGTTAATCCGGCAGAGTTCACGATTGAATCTGATCACGATTGAATCTGGTGATGAGCCGCTTTTAGCACAGCGATCGCCTGGTCGAGGTTGGCTGCTTTAACCAATACATAGTCTGTGTCGTAGGTGGAGAGGGCAAAAATGCTAATCTTTGCGGCGGCTAAAGGGGCCGCGATCGCGCTTAAAATTCCCGTTAGGCTGAAATCTAGAGGGCCAAGAACCTTTAGCGATCGCCAGTTGCCCTCACAGCGAAAATTATCTACCCTTTCCTCTGGAATATTGGCCTGATCGCAAACAATAGAAAGCTCTTTATCGGTGCGGGTGATGGCAAAAAACTGGCCGCAGGTGGCCCAGGAGGGTAGGGCGGCTTGGGGCGATAACCGGCAGACAGCAAAGGTTTGGGGCAGGGGCGTTAGGGTAACAGATGGCGTCATTGGTTTAGTTTGACCGGGTTAGAGCAATCCGGCAGTAAATAGCGGTAACAGAGGCGATCGCCCCTAGCAGCGGCGTCAACCAGTCGCCCCAGCGGACATAGGGAGTTTGGCTGTGGCGACGATAGAGGGTAGCGGCGTAGGTCAAATACTTATTAGGCTCTCCCAGCCAGCGAGTGCGCCCCTGGGCATCAACCAGGCCAGAGAGTCCAGTATTGGTTACTCGGATAGCCCAGCGATCGGTTTCGATGGCCCGCATCACGTCCTGAGCGTGGTGCTGGTGCATCATCGCTGGCGGATAGGGATCATTATTAGAAGCAGTCACAATTAGTTCGCCCCCGGCTGCCGCCTGTCGCCGAAACAGTTCACCAAAGGGCGACTCATAGCAAATGCCCACAATGGCCTGGGCCAGCGGCGTATTAAAAACCTGATGTCCGTCGCCAGGCGCAAGGCTACCCCCCATAGAAGACAGTCGCTGAATCACCTTGCCCAGAACCGACTCGAAAGGGATATATTCTCCCAGGGGCACCAGCTTAACTTTGTCGTATCGTCCGGTAATCGTGCCACTGCCGTCGAGAGATAGCAAGGTTTGCGTCAGCGCTGGAGCCGGATTGACAGAGCGGTCTAAATTTCCAGAAGAACCATTAGGGGCGATATCTTTGGCGGCGATCGCAAAGGTGCCCAGCCAAAGAGGAATTTGCCGTCGGCGCAGGGCTTGATACAGGGGCGTATACTGCTGCTGCCGCTGCCAGAGAATAGGCAAGGCAGCCTCCGGCGTGATTACCCCATCTACCCCTTGAGCGACGAGTCGCTCGTATCCCTGGGTATAGCGCTCCATAGCCTGCCGCTCTCCCGCTGGCGTGAGCTTAATGGAAGTGGGAATATTGCCTTGAATCATCCCCAGCGTTAGCTTTTCAGTCGGCCTATCGGCGATCGCGCTCTGCTGCAGCCCCCAACCGATGCCGTGGGCAACCAGCCAAAGCGCCATTGCCGTTCCTAACATCTGCCGCCCTGATCTTGATTGGCCTAACAATTGCCGCTGTAAGACTTCCGCCAGCAGTCCGTTAAATAGCAGCAAAATCGCCGTTACAGTCAACTGGCCCGACAGTCTGCCCCACTGCAGTATCCATAAATTTGTTGGACTCTGGGTATAGCCAATAAACGTCCAAGCCAAAGGACCCCAACTCAGCAAAGTTTCTAAGGCACACCACAGGGCGATCGCCGTTAGCAGCCGGTAGCCCAAAGCTAAATTCGGCCTTCCACAAGGCTGCAGCCGCCATAGCCAGCCGCTCAGCCCAAACCAAATAACCACCGTAGCGGTTCCTAGCAGGGTAATAAACGCCCAGGCAAACAGCGCGATCGCAATGCTGCCCAACCACGGAATCCCCATCCAGGTAAGCGGATGGAGGTGGGTAATCCAAGCCAGGGCCAGCCCGTGGTACCCCAGCCCCCACAGAAAAGGGTAGGCCAGCCGTCTCCAGCGTTTAGCAGTCGATGGCGCTGAGTGAACCGTCTGCAGCCGAATAAACCAAAGGGGCGCGATCGCCACCCAGGCCAGCGGCCATATATTTAGCGGCTCGGGGGCAGTGCCCATCAGCAGACCACTGCCCAGCATTAACACCCCGGTTGCCCATGACCACGGAGAGGATAGTCGAGGCGGTTTGGGCTGAGGCAACGTCTTCATCTAAACCGCATCCCATCACAATTCACTGCTTTACCTTAGGCTAAAACGCCATGCCTTAGACTACAGTGCTGGCCAGATTGCTTCCCACACCTAGTATCGCTAGATTGATTGGCGCAAAAACAATCTGAACAGTGCTGGCCAGATTGCTCACCACACCTAGTATCGTTAGTGCCGCTATGCGGAATTCAAAATGCAAAATTTAGAATCCAAAACTAAGGCAGATAAGCCTTTTATCAGCCTAAATAGTGAGCATACTTCTGCCGTCAGGTACCAGAGTCATTAGCGTAACAGCAATCTGACTCACAGCTTTGTCCTAATCGTCCCTTCGGCTGCTGTGTCAAGCCAAGAACACAATTCATTTAGCGACTGGGTTTGGGGCCACTCTCACCCACAGATCACCCCTTCCGCGAGGTCCAGGACGGCGGTTCGTCCTGGTCGATGGGGTCTGGGGAAAGCGACATTTCCCCAGGCACTCCCTCACAACGAAGCCCCAACCGCCGTCTTACCCAGCCTTCGCCTTTTTATAATTTTGGTCAGATTGTTCACCGCACCCAGTATCGATGAGTTGTTTAGCACAAAAACACTCTGAACAACTTTGGTCAAATTGTTCACCGCACCCAGTATCGCTGGATCGACTGGCGCAAAAACACTCTGAACAACTTTGATCAAATTGCTCACCGCACCCAGTATCGCTGGATCGACTGGCGCAAAAACAATCCGAACAACCTTAGTCAGATTGCGCGCTCCACCCAGTATCGCTAGAGCCGTTACCATAAGAGCAATCCGACTCCCAGCCTTGTCCCAATCATCCCTTCGGCTGCCATAGATGTGGCCCAGTTGAAATATTTACCAAGATAGCTACAAAACTATTTGCCAATACAAAATTTGCTAAAAATTTGACCCAGCATTGATTCGGTCAGCTCCTCTCCAGTAATTTCTCCCAGGGCCTGGATGGCGCTGCGCAAATCAATCGTCCAAAAGTCTAGCGGCAGCCCCTCAGCGATAGTTCGCCGAACTTGATTCAGAGCACTTTGGGCGCGAGTTAACGCCGCCGCCTGCCGCTGATTAATCGCAATATCAACATCGGCTGCGACCAAATTGCCCCGGTGCAGCAGCTTTAAAATTTCGGCCTCTAAGCTATCGATGCCCTGATGCTTCGCCGCAGCGGTCTCGACACGGGGCATTTGCTCCAGAAACGCGGGCAGCGCCTCTAGGGAAGATTGTCCCAAGTCAATTTTATTGATGACCAAAATCAACGGTCGAGTCTTAACCCGGTCATAGAGCAAACTGTCTTCAGCCGTCCACCCCGTTGCGGCATCGATCACCAGCAGCACCAAATCTGCCCCCTGAGCCGCTGCCCGCGATCGCTCAACGCCAATTTTTTCCACCCGATCGCTGACCGCATCTCGAATGCCCGCCGTATCTAACACCTGCACCGGAATACCGCCAACAACCAGCTGAGACTCCACCACATCGCGGGTGGTACCGGGCAAATCGGTAACAATGGCGCGATCGCTTCGGCTCCAGGCGTTTAACAGACTAGATTTGCCCACATTAGGCCGCCCAATAATAGCCACCTTAATGCCAGAGCGCAGCAGTTCGCCCTGATTAGCTGTCGCCACCAGATGATTGACCTGGTTCAGAACACCGTGAATTTGCCGCTCAACCTCGGCTTCATCTAGAGGCGGCAAATCCTCTTCAAAATCAATTCGCGCCTCCACCTCAGCTAAAACCCCTAAACAGGCCCCTCGCAGTTGACGAATTGCCTTAGCCAGCTTTCCCTGCACCCCGGCCAGCGCCATTTGCGCCGCCTGGGGAGATTTTGCCCCCACCAAATCAGCAATACCCTCAGCCTGGGTCAGATCTAGGCGGCCATTGAGAAAAGCTCGCAGAGTAAACTCTCCCGGTTCTGCCAGCCTTGCGCCGTCAGTAAGGCACAGTTGCAGCACCTGCTGCACGGCCATAATGCCGCCATGACAGTGAAATTCCACCACATCTTCGCAGGTATAGGAGCGGGGCGATCGCATTAGCAACAGCAGGGCTTCATCAATCAGCTCACCACTTTGGGGATGGCGCACAAAGCCATAGAGAACCCGATGGGAAGCCCAAGCCTGCTGCCCCGGCGCATGGAAAAGCACCTTGGCAATGGCGAGAGCATCTATCCCGGAGAGCCGCACAATTCCAACGCTGCCCTGCTGGGGAACAACGGCAGTGGCGATCGCCGCAATAGTTTCTGCCTGAACAACCGGCTTAGAGACCGCGGACTGCAACGGCTTTGCCTCAGCTGGATTAAGTTGGTTTGCGTCAGAATTGATTGCCACTCAAAACCCAAGATGACTCAGAATTATCGTAGTTCAGCCTAAGCTAAGTTATACAGCGTTGGTTAAATCGCTCATCACACCGAGGTTTTTGGGAGTGCTGCGCTGATAGGCAGTCTGGCTCGCACTCTGGCCCGTCATTTAGCCCCAGCCGGACTGACGACTGATATAAACTGTAACTAAGTGGTCTTTTACCGTCACCATGTCAAGTTACTATATTGAGCTACTATGCCGAGTCATCGGGCCAATTCTAAAGCCTTAAAGAATCCCTGGCGACGGCGTCTACGCTATTTGTATCTCCGTTTTATCCGCATGCGCGGCAGTACTCGAGAAATTGCGAGAGGGATTGCAGCGGGTGTATTTGCCGGGCTATTTCCACTTTTTGGGCTGCAGACCATTATTGGCGTAGTGCTAGCGGCGATGCTGCGCGGCAACAAAATTATGGCCGCTGCTGCTACCTGGGTCAGTAATCCATTTACTTATGTGCCGATTTATTTTTTTAACTACCGGGTAGGGCGATTTATCCTAGGCAACCAGACCAGAGCCCAAGCATTTGACGATGCTGATGCCCTTAAATCTTGGACAAGCATGGGGGCAGATATCACAGTCGCGCTATTTTTAGGCTGCTTTGTGATGGGGTTAGCTTGCGCCTTTGTTAGCTACTTTTTGGGACTGCACCTAACCCGGTGGATTCGTCAGCGTACCAAACCTCAAGCCAAACAGGGCTAAGCTTAAGCGAACTATCCAGCCTGATGATGGAATACTCTTTTGAGTATTTTTTCGCGATCGCAGAAACAGTCAGTCCTGCCATCGCAATAGACTTAAAACCCAGCGCGTGGCGGATTTTTTTGAGGTCTTAGGCGATCTTAATCGCTGGCGGATTTTGTCAGCTCTGGCGGTATCAGAGCTGCGGGTGAGAGAGATTGGGGCAGCGGTCAATATCAGTGAATCGGCGATGTCCCATCAGCTTTGGGTATTGCGCAGTATGCGGCACAGTCTGACGACTGCATAACCCCTTTATGATGAACAACATCACGTTCGCCACCCAAATTGAATGCTCGGTCAAATTAAAGAACTCACCGCCAAGCTCGCGCCTCGACTGATAGAGATTCGTCGCCATCTCCACGCTCACCCCGAGCTTAGCGGCCAAGAATATCAAACGGCGGCCTATATTTCCGGGGTGCTCTCCTCCTGCGGGCTGCGGGTGCAGGAGTTCGTTGGTAAAACCGGCGTTGTAGCCGAACTAAACGGAGGGCGGGCTGAGGGTTCTGTGCTGGCGGTGCGGGCCGATATGGATGCGCTGCCGATTCCGGAGCAAACAGAATTGCCTTTTGTCTCCCGCAAGCCAGGTATTATGCACGCCTGCGGTCACGATGTTCATTCCACCGTAGGGCTGGGAACCGCTATGGTGCTGTCTCAGCTAGAGGCGTCTTTTCCCGGCAAGACTCGATTCTTGTTTCAGCCTGCCGAAGAAACCGCCCAGGGTGCCCGCTGGATGATTGAGGATGGGGTAATGGAAAACGTGGCGGCGGTGTTTGGGGTGCATGTGTTCCCAACGGTGCCGGGCGGAACCATCGGTATTCGCCAGGGGGCGCTTACGGCGGCAGCAGACGATATTGAGCTAAAAATTTTGGGAGAATCGGGCCACGGTGCCCGGCCCCACGAGGCAGTTGACGCGATCTGGATTGCGGCCCAGGTCATTACCACGCTGCAGCAGTCTATCAGCCGCACCCAAAATCCTCTGCGTCCGGTGGTGCTGACCTTTGGGCAAATTACGGGCGGTCGCGCTCCCAATGTGATTGCCAATCAGGTCACGCTGTCGGGCACGGTGAGATCGCTCCATCCCGAAACTCACCAGGCGCTGCCGCAGTGGATTGAAACCATCGTTGCCAGTGTCTGCAAGGCCTATGGAGCGCGGTATGAGCTGAACTACAAAACCGGGGTGCCCTCAGTGCAAAATGATCCAGCGTTAACCCAACTGGTAGACGCTGCGGCCCAGGCAGCTTGGGGCAGCGATCGCGTCCAGCAATTGCTAGAGCCGTCTTTAGGCGCCGAAGACTTCTCTCTCTATCTTGAAAAAGCGCCCGGTACTATGTTTCGCCTGGGGGTAGGGTTTAGCGATCGCCCCAACTATCCCCTGCACCATCCCCAGTTTGACGTGGACGAAAACGCCATCGTAACGGGAGTGGTCACCATGGCCTCTAGCATCTATCGCTACTGGCAGCAGGCGACATGACCCTATTTCTTCACCCGCTGACCATTGGGGCGCACGGCTCCGACAAGTTTGGTCTGGTGCCACACCACATCGCTCACCCTGGCATTCAGGAAACTCGCCCGGCTTAGATCAGCGCGGGTAAAGTTGGTTTGGGTTAGGGTTGCCTGCTCAAATTGGGTAAACCAGAGGCTGCTTAAAACAGCGATTAATCGCCCCACCGCCGCCGAAAAGCCCATTACCAACAGCATTAAAATCAGCAGGTGTCCTGAGCGCGCATCAGTGCCGCTCAGCCCCAGCAAAGACACTGTGTTAACGGTGGCTAAACCGCCCAGCAGCCCCATACCCGTGCCCCAGCGTGCCCAGCGGGGCCGGGGCTCCTCCATCAGCATTAAGACTGCCGCCAAGATAATCAGCCCTAGCTTTGACCCTGCTAGCCCCGGTGCATCCTGGAGGGTTACCAGAGACATTACGGTGACGATTGCTGCGATCGCAATGGTTAGGGTCCGGCGCAGGTTGGGCTGTCTAGGATTTTGCGCTGATAGCACCAGCACTGTTGCCGTGAGCAAGCCCACCCCGACCGTGCCGCCCAGGGCATATTCGGCAAAGCGACCATAGCGCAGAGAAACAGAGAGAGAAAACAGCACAATACCCAGCATCAACACCACAGCCCAGGCCCAAATGGGTAAGCTCCCAGCGGTAAGCCGTGCCCAGCTGTTTTGCCAGGCAACTGTAGCCTGAGTAAAATCTGCCCGGGTTAAGTTGGCCTGAGCAAAGACGGCTCCGCCCAGTTTGGCCTGTCTAAAATTGGCCCCGCTACAGTCAGCCCCAGTAAAATTAGCCCCGGACAGGTCAGCCTGAGCAAAATTAGCGTGGGCTAGAGATTGACCCGCAAAATTTACCCCCGCCAGGATTTGATTGGCAAAGTTTTTCGCCTCATTTTTTGTTGCAGTTTCTGCCCCAAATGTCGCTTCAAATTTCGCCTCAGATTTTGCCTTAGATGCCGGACTTAAATCTTTGGCAGGAGCCGGGGTAGCCATTGGAGGGGCACTAGAGGGCTCTGGTCGTTGAAGGGTGGTAGGCAACGGCAGAGGGTTGAGGGTTGCTATCAGCTCTCCTGCGCCAGAGCTGCGATCGCGCTGGGGCAAAATCATGGCGTGAAACAAGGCCACAAACGGCAGCGCAAAACTGTATATGTACCAGTTAAAAAAGGCATAACCCCGTCCCCACGCAACCCGCGCTGGGATCAGGGCAACCACCAGCAAAATCAGCAGCAAAACAAAACCCAAAACCTGCCATAGCACAACTGCAAAGGCAGCGGCCAGCCCCAGCAGCAAATAGGGCTGAGTACTGGGATGTTGCCACCAGTTTGTTACGGTCACTGGCGGCACCGATGGAGAGACCGCAGGCTGCACATCTGGCCTAACGTTGAGAGGCGCTGCCTCCGGTACTTGAGCGGCTGTTTGAACGGCTGTCTGAGCTGGCGCAGCATGAACTGTAGCGATCGCTGGCTGCGTTCTCTCGGGTCTTTCCTCTGGCCTATTCTGTGACGCTGACGGGGTAGAAAATGGCTGGGCCAAGGCAACCTTTACTTGCCAGGGCGTCTCTGTCGGATTGCGCGACTGACCGCTAATAGTCAGATGGCGAATACCATCGGGTTGTAACGCCTGAATACCTTGATAAATAAAGGCTGTGAACCGCTGCTGATTGGGCAATGTCTCAGCCATTAGACGAATATTGAGCCAATCTGTCTGGCGGGTGACGGCGGCTTGAACGGGCTGAGTCTCTAGCCGCTGGTTGATAAGGGCAGCGATCGCTGCTGGGTCACCGATTTTGGCCTGATCATGCATGTTTTGGATATCCCAGCTTAATCTTGATCACGTCAACCTGCACTGTATGGCAATCCGCCCAAAGCTCCAGGCGGGTTGCGCGTCTGACTGCCTCTATGTCAAAGACTCCAGCGATGCCCGGTGCAGTAAGCAATCTGACCAAAGCCATAGCTGCGCTTAGGCTTAGGGTGCCCAGACTCTGACAGAGCTTGAAAGTGCAGTGTTTATTTATACCGACTATTAAAGCACTCACACTCGCAGCCGATTCATACAGCCCACGATTTTAGTCGTTGACAAAATTGCTGCTGATTAAAGTGTTAGCTTTGCGCTCGCTCAGGGTAGACTAAATCCGCTGTAGATTCTCACTTTGGAATCAGTTTAGGGATTTTTTGCTTGCATGTGAGCTACCCTGTACTGAGAGTATATCTGTGCGGCAGTTAGCTTACTTTCGGCAAGTTGAGCGAATAACAAGAATGCTGCACGCTGATCAGACAGATGCAAGGTCTTATTATGCAGTTAAAGGCTACC
>JBCDFX010000032.1:0-17262 GCA_039177155.1 Cyanobacteria bacterium P01_H01_bin.119 | reverse complement strand
GCATTTCTCCTGAATCTTTCCAATCCTTTACCTTTCCCTGGGAAGTTGCAATTACCACGATTCGCCACCGAGAAATGATGCTCACCCGCGAACGAAGTGTGACACCCCGCCCCCGTGATGCTCGCTAGGGATGGTATTTTGGGTTATCGAAAGAGGGGAATTCTACTGATGCTGTTGACTAAAGTTGATACTAAGCTGGCCGACTACCGGGTTTATCACCCAATTATTCACCGGATTCGCCACGAGGTATTTGTCAAAGAGCAGCAGGTTCCACAGACCTTAGAAATCGATAGCGTTGATCCTGTTGCCCTTCACGTGCTGGCCTGGAGCCAGGGCCATGCGGCTGGAACCGGGCGATTAGCCCCCGACGGTAAGATTGGCCGTGTCGCTGTCTATGCCCCTATGCGTGGTCAGGGCGTTGGCCGCGAAATTATGCAGCAACTGCTGCACCTGGCTCGCGATCGCGGTCACGCTAAGGTAAAGCTATCGGCCCAGTGTCATGCGATCGCGTTTTATCAAAAGCTTGGTTTTTATACCGTAGGCGACGTGTTTGAAGAAGTCGGCATTGACCATATCGAGATGGTCAAACGAATGGTGGGCTAGGCTTTCCGTTATATGCCAGCCGAACGGACGATTTCAATGGAACTGTGAGTCAGATGCCTCTAGGTCAACCGCTCTAGCAATACTGGGCGCGGCAAGCAATCTGACCGGAGCTATATCTTAGCTTCAATTAAATAGCCGCAGCGGTGCTCGCCATCGACAATCCAGTGGGTGCGCTTTACGTCGCAATCCGGCAGTGCCACCGCAAACATCTCTAGCTCGTGGCCGCAGACGCTGGGAAAAGTTTCCGCAATATGGGAAATAGCGCAGTTGTATTCGGTAATGATATATCGGAGGCGATCGCCTTTAAGGTCGCAATCGTCAGGTTCAAAATCGGCCTGATTCACCTCATGCCACTCGGCCATGTAGCCCTCTTGTTTGCGTAGATTAACCAGAGCATCCACTCGCGCCTCCAGTGAACCCGCCTTATCAATCTGGCTGCGATACTCCTGGGCCTTACGCTCCCACTGTTTACGAAGAATATCTCCCATCTGATCTTTGCCCATCGTCGCGGCCAAAGTATCAAGCAGCGAAATAGCAAAATCATCGTACTTTGCCGGAAAGCGATCGCGCCCCTTACGGCTTAGCGAATAAAAATGATTGGGGCGACCCATCCCTTCTTGCACCGACCGATGCTCGATTAACGCTTCAGACTCCAAGTCTTTGAGATGACGACGGATGGCCTGAGCGCTCACCCCTAGTTCATCGGCCAGCAGTTGGGCTGTCGCTTTGCCATGCCTAAGCAGACAGCGCAAAATATCTTCTTTGGTGGAGGGATGCGGCAACGAAGTCATCGCTGTTCCTGCGGGTCGGGCTGGGGAGACAAAGCCGAAGGTATGCACTTTTGGCGGCGCTCAACCGCCCAAGGCATTATATCGGTGGTTAGACCTGAGGCTTCGTAAGGATGTTTCCGGTGTTACAATTCCATTCTATTACTAAAACAACAGAAACGTTGCTAAAGTGATCTAAGATGAAGTTAAGCAACACATGTGTTGTTCAAGTATAGAATGACTGAGTCGTATTCTTTCGGCCCACAGCACTAATGACTTTCACCAATGACTTTGAGTCAATCTCCACAGGTCTCCTCTACTTTCGGCAACAGTCTGGATCTAATGCGTAATTCTGCCTGGAACTATGCCAAGCCTATGGGCCATCGCACCTGCCTAAAGCTAGGCGAACTGCTTCAGTCTCCTTTTGGTCCAGTTTTTAACCGTTTTAACTATTTAGCCGCTACCTTTGGTATCTGTCATGACCTCTAGCGTTCAGACTTTTGTTAGCCAGCCCTACAAATATGGTTTCAAGACAGAGATTGAAACCGATGCGATCGCCCGTGGGCTCAGTGAAGAGGTGGTTCGCGCCATCTCCGCCAAGAAAGATGAGCCCCAGTTTATGTTGGACTTCCGGCTTAGGGCCTACCGAAAGTGGTTGACCATGACGGAACCCGCTTGGCCCAACGTCTATTACCCTTCAATCAACTACCAAGATATCGTCTATTACTCTGCGCCCAAGCAGGCCAAGCAAAAGCTAGACAGCCTGGACGAGGTTGATCCGACCCTGCTGGATACCTTTGAGAAGCTGGGGATTCCCCTATCTGAGCAAAAACGACTGGCGAATGTAGCGGTAGACGCAATTTTCGACAGCGTCTCTGTCGCAACGACCTTTAAAGAAAAGCTGGCAGAATCCGGCGTTATTTTCTGCTCAATTTCCGAAGCTTTGCAGGAGCATCCTGAACTGGTACAAAAGTATTTGGGCAGCGTGGTGCCGGTCGGAGACAACTACTTTACGGCTTTAAATTCAGCTGTGTTTAGCGACGGATCCTTTGTGTTTATTCCTAAAGGCGTTCAGTGCCCAATGGATTTGTCCACTTACTTCCGCATTAACAACGGGGAGTCGGGCCAGTTTGAGCGGACGCTGATTGTAGCGGAAGAGGCAGCATCGGTGACTTACCTAGAAGGCTGCACTGCGCCCATGTACGACACTAACCAGCTTCATGCTGCTGTAGTTGAGCTAGTGGCCTTAGACGACGCCGAAATCAAGTATTCCACCGTTCAAAACTGGTTTGCAGGGGACGAGAACGGCAAGGGCGGTATCTATAACTTTGTGACCAAGCGAGGGCTGTGCGCCGGGAAAAATTCTAAAATTTCCTGGACTCAGGTCGAGACAGGCTCCGCTATTACCTGGAAGTATCCCAGCTGTGTTTTGGTCGGCGACAACTCCGTGGGTGAGTTTTACTCTGTTGCCCTAACCAATAATCGCCAGCAGGCCGACACAGGCACCAAGATGGTTCATGTGGGCAAAAACACCCGCAGCACCATTATTTCTAAAGGCATTTCGGCAGGCAACTCTAAAAATAGCTACCGTGGATTGGTCAAAATTGGCCCCAAAGCTGAAGGGGCACGAAACTACTCCCAGTGTGACTCTATGCTGCTGGGTGATGAATCCAACGCTAACACCTTTCCCTATATCCAGGTGCAAAACAGTACCGGGCAGGTGGAGCATGAAGCATCGACCTCCAAGATTGGTGAAGATCAGCTGTTTTATTTTGCCCAGCGCGGTATCGCAACAGAAGACGCTATTTCCATGCTAATCAGCGGCTTCTGTCGGGAAGTTTTCAACGAACTGCCGATGGAGTTTGCGGCTGAGGCGGACAAGCTGATGGCGCTGAAGTTAGAAAACAGCGTTGGCTAATGCCGCGATGTATATGATTTAGAGCCTGTGGCTCTAAATTTCTCTACTTCCGTTGTTCAACTCGCTCTAGCCTAAGATTCAAGGGGCTTTAAGATGATCCGTGATGATGCCAGCGTAATTTTGTCGGTAAGAAATCTCCACGCCACCGTGGACGGGACCGAAATCCTAAAAGGTTTCGGTTTAGAAATCAAGACAGGTGAAGTTCACGCCATTATGGGGCTAAATGGCTCTGGTAAGAGTACCTTTTCCAAAGTTTTGGCTGGGCACCCTGACTACGAGGTGACAGAGGGAGAGGTAACATTTCTCGGTAAAGACCTGCTGGCGTTGGAGCCCCATGAAAGGGCGATCGCCGGAATTTTTCTGGCCTTTCAATATCCCTTAGAAATTCCTGGTGTTACCAACCGCGACTTTTTGCGAGTCGCCTATAATGCCCATCGCAAGGCCCAGGGTGAAGAAGAGATAGACGTGTTCGACTTCGACGACCTGATTGAAGAAAAGCTGGACGTAGTGAAAATGGACGACAGTTTTTTAGATCGCAGTCTCAATGAGGGCTTTTCGGGTGGCGAGAAAAAGCGCAATGAAATTTTGCAGATGGCGCTGCTGCAGCCGACCTTAGCAATTCTGGACGAGACAGATTCTGGCTTAGATATTGACGCCCTTAAAACCGTTGCTAACGGCGTTAATCAACTGGCGCATGAAAATAACGCCATGCTGGTGATCACCCACTATCAGCGTTTACTTAACCATATCGTGCCGGACTATGTGCATGTGATGGCCGATGGCCATATTATTCGCACCGGAGATAAGCAGCTTGCTCTCCAGCTTGAGGAGCGGGGCTACGAGTGGCTGCTAGAAGAGGCCCAAACCGCTGTTTAGGGCTAGCCAAGTCTGTTTAGACCGCTAGCTTTTTAGAGATTTTTTATCCCCGATATTGTCTATTAGCCGTGCCGACTCAAACCGCTGCAAAACGAGACGCCTATCTGAAGCAACTCCTGACTAATGGAGCGGGCCAGTTTGCTGCTGGGCTAGAGTTAACCGAACTGCGAACGGCGGCTCAGGCCTTAGTCAGAGAGCAAACTTTTCCCTCCACTCGGGATGAAGAATGGCGATTCACCGACCTGTCGAGTCTGCTAGAGACGGACTTTCAGGTGCCTAAAGCAATGACTCCGGCAGTCAGCGCTCTGGACCTAGCGCAGCTATCTTTAGCAGAAGACCTGGCTAAGAGTCGTTTGGTATTTGTTAACGGTGCCTTTGTAGCGGGGCTATCTTCAGTGGCAGGGCTGCCAACATCGGTGACTCTTACCAATCTATCTAGTCTTTATACTGAGTCACATTCTATTGAGTCACAGTGGCAAGCCCAGGTGATGTCAAAGCTGGCCCAGGTGCCGGGCAATCACGAGGTATTTACGGCACTAAATACAGCCAGCTTCTGGGATACGGCGGTGGTTTGGGTGCCGCACAATGTGAAGGTAAATCAGCCGATTCATTTGGTTCACATCACGCTGCCGGGTTCTATGCCGACGCTGGCTTATCCCCGCTGCCTAGTCGTTGCTGAAAGCAACAGCTCGGTGATACTGGTAGAAGAGTTTCGCAGCTTAGGTGAGGGATCGGGGTTTACCAATAGCGTTACCGAAATTTGGCTGGGAGATGGGGCTAGGGTCAATCATACGCGTTTGCAGCAGGAGCAACTGCAGGCGGTTCATATCGGTAAGACAGCCATATCTCAGGCCCGTGACAGTCGCTACACCTGCAACGCGATCGCGTTGGGGTCGCGTCTTTGCCGCCACAACTTAGACATCTTTCAGGCTGGGCCACAGACAGAGACCTATCTATACGGGCTGAGCGCGATCGCCCACCAGCAGCACAGCGATTTGCACAGCGCAATTAACCTCAATCATCCCTACGGCGCCGCTGATCAGCTCCACAAGTGTATTGTGGATAACAAAGCCCACGCTGTGTTTAATGGCAAGGTGTTTGTGCCTCGTGCAGCCCAACTGACCAACGCTAGTCAGCTCAACCGCAACCTGCTGCTGTCGAATAAAGCCCGGGTAGATACCAAACCCCAGCTTGAAATTATTGCCGACAACGTCAAGTGCGCCCACGGTGCTACGGTGAGCCAGCTTCAGGCCGATGAGATCTTCTACTTGCAGAGTCGGGGCATTAGCGCGGCTGAAGCTCAGAGGCTGCTGCTCTACGGTTTTGCGATGGAAATTGTTGAAAAGATTCCTGTGACGCCAATTCGAGACGGGCTAACGGCCCAAGTCAGCGCCTGGGCCAGCTAAGCGAGCTGCTTCAATGCCCTCTTTACCTGTGCTTTCTTCCTACCTCCAGTTCCTAAACGGCTTAAATCCCAACCTGTCAAACCCCAAATTCTCAAATCCCAAATTCTTAAACTTATGACAGTCGCTCAAGCTCCTACCCTAGCCAGTACCGTTCGCGCTGACTTCCCGATTTTGCATCAGCAGGTTAACGGCTATCCGCTGGTGTACTTTGACAACGCGGCGACGTCTCAAAAGCCTCGGGCCGTAATTGATGCACTGCAGCACTATTACGAAGCCGACAATGCCAATGTGCATCGGGGGATTCATACCCTCAGCGCCCGCGCTACTGAAGCTTATGAGGCAACTCGGGATAAGGTCGCTGCGCTGATCAGTGCCGCCTCCCGTAACGAAATTGTGTTTACCCGCAATGCCAGCGAGGCCATTAACCTAATTGCCTACAGCTGGGGAATGAATACCCTGACGGCAGGGGATGAAATTATCCTCAGCGTGATGGAGCACCACAGCAATCTGGTGCCCTGGCAGCTCGTAGCTCAGCGCACGGGGGCTGTGCTGAAATTTGTAGGGTTGAGCGATTCGGAAGCTTTTGACCTTGAACAGTTTCAGCAGCTAGTTTCAGATCGCACCAAATTGGTGGCGATTAACCACGTGTCTAATACCCTAGGCTGCGTCAACCCAGTAGAGGATATTATTGCCCTGGCTCACCGTCACGGCGCCAAGGTGCTCATTGACGCCTGCCAGAGCGTGCCCCATATGCCCATTGATGTGCAGCAGATGGACTGCGACTGGCTGGTTGCCTCAGGCCATAAAATGTGCGGGCCAACAGGGATTGGCTTTTTATACGGCAAGCTAGAGCTGTTAAAAGCCATGCCGCCCTTTTTGGGCGGAGGCGAAATGATTGCCGAGGTTTCCTTAGAAGGTTCGACCTATGCCGATTTGCCCCATAAGTTTGAAGCGGGGACGCCTGCCATTGGGGAAGCGATCGCCCTGGGTGCCGCTGTAGATTATTTAATGAATATTGGTCTGGAGGCGATCGCCGACTATGAGCACGAACTCACGGCTTATCTTTACCAGCAGATCAACCCAATTCCTCAAGTTAGGCTCTATGGCCCCCAGCCTAAAGCCGACGGCAGCGGTCGCGCTGCGCTGGCAACCTTTACGGTAGAGGGGGTTCACGCCCAGGACCTATCCACCTGGATTGACCAGTCTGGAATTGCCATTCGCTCAGGCCACCACTGCACCCAGCCCCTGCATAAGATTTTGGCGGTGCCGTCTACGGCTCGGGCCAGCCTATACTTTTACAACACCCGCCAGGAGATTGACGGCTTTATCCAGGCGCTTAAGGAAACTATTGAATTCTTCAGCAGCGTGTTTGACGACGAATGATTCCGGCCTGGCTAACCATTACTCTGGTGACTGTGCTCACCGCGATCGCCCTCGGGAGTTTGGTGCCCCAGCAGGGTGCAGGCTGGTTTCGCCGTCTGCGTCGGCCCGGCTGGCTCACCTTTGAGGGTCTGATTCCGTTGATTTGGACGGTGACGTTTATTGGCGGTGGCTGGTCAGCCTACATCATTTGGGACTACGCTCCCAGCAATCCCACCACCTGGTGGATGATGGGGGGGTATGTTTTGCTGGAGCTGGTGACGTTAACCTATACCCCTGTAATGCTAACCCTGCGACGGCTGCGGGTGGGGGTCGCCATTGGCGCAACGGGACTGGCGATCGCTCTGGCGCTGGCTATCTGGATTGCACCGCGATCGACTCCGGCAGTGCTGCTGCTGCTGCCCTACCTGCTGTGGAGCCCGGTTGGTACCCTGGTCACCTGGCAGATGATGCAGCTCAACCCGGCTGACGCCTGAGCTCAACTCAACATATCTAACGTTGCCAGCAGGGCGCCGCCTACAATCAGCCCGCAGGCGAGTAGCACAGTCCAAGTGGCCGGCGCTAGGCCGCAGGCAATTAGCAAAACTGTAGACATCAAAGGCGCAGCATAGGAGAGTGCCCCCAGCGCTCTGATATTGCCGTGTTTTACCCCGTAGTCCCAGGTAAAAAAGGCTAGCCCCACCGGCCCCAGCCCTAGCCCCGCGATTGCCAGCCAGCTGAATCCCTGGGGCACTATGGTGGTTTCAAAGGCCAGGTGACAAATCCAGGCCAGAATCGCCGTCGCTCCGCAAAATCCGCCCACCGCGCGGGTCGGGATTGTCCCAAACCGGCGAGATAAAATTGAGTAGCTCGACCAGATTAAGGCACAAACCAGCGCGGCTGCATACCCCACAGCATAGCGAGCCTCAAAATGGACGCCCTTGCCCTGGGTTACCAGCAGCATAGCGCCCAAAAAGCCCGCGATCGCCCCCGCCGAGTGAAACCAGCGCAGCCGCTCACCCGGCAGCAATGCCGAAAAAAACACAATCAGCAGCGGCCACAAATAGGCAATCAAGCTAGCTTCCACCGCTGGCGCATTCTGCAAGGCTATGAAATAAAACAAATGATACCCGAACAGCCCTGCCACCCCCAGTGCCCAAACTGTTTTCGGCAATCTTAGGTATCGTAAAGGCTCACCGCCCTGCCCGCACCAGATAGCAACCCCGAGCATAAACGCCACAGTAAAGGCCATCGCCGTAAGCTGAAATGGCGGAACAGCCCCGCTGAGCGCCGTTAGCAGAGCTAGCGTGGCCCACATTAGCACAGCCGTAAATCCAACCAGGGTCGCCCGTCGCTGAACCTGGATTGGCAGCATCTTCAACCTCCCGTGTAATGTTTTGACTCGACTATCCAATAAAGGAACACATCAAACGAAGTCAGAATATAAACAGATATCGATGTATATTTTGACCAGATTCAAATTCCCGGCTTTTGACCATTTGAAGTTACCAGCTTTGAAGTTACTATTACGCTGCTTTTTATCCTAATTTGAGCATGTCTGACTCCTTAGCCGAGCTAAAATCCGCCATTGACCGAGCTGACTCTGCCCCATCCCTGGCAGCAGCAGTAAAAGCGCTAGCCAATGCTAAACGCGTGGATGCCGTGCCCATGATGGTTGAAGCCCTAGGCTATAACAATCCCGGAGCGGCGGTCGCCGCCGTAGATGGCTTGGTCAAACTTGGCGAACCCGCTGTGGCTGGCCTGCTAGAACTTCTCGATCTCAATAACTACACCGCACGCTCTTGGGCAGTCCGCGCTTTGGCAGGTATTGGCGACCCTCGGGGTTTGCCGACTCTGCTTGGGGCCGCCACAGCCGATATTTCCCTGAGCGTGCGGCGCGCGGCGGCCCGTGGCCTCGGCACCATGAAGTGGCACTGGTTTCCCCATCACCTTTTGGATACGGCCCAAGCAGAAGCCCTAGATGCGCTGCTGTTTGTTACCCAGGCTGATGAAGAATGGGTAGTTCGATATGCCGCCGTAGTGGGCTTGGAAGGGTTGGGTTTGACCCTGTCAGCGGCTCAGAGCCAGGCGCGCCAGCAGATTTTAGATCAGCTAACCAGTCGAGGGGAGCAGGACGACAGCTCGGCGGTGCGAGCTAGAAGCCGGGTCGCCCAAGAAAATCTAAATACCCATCCGCCTGCCCAACGTCAGCCAGTTCTGGAGCCCCAGGATAAGCGCTACGCCCCGTCCGAAATGGAGTGGGAGCAGATTTTAGAAAATCTGTATCAGCGTAAAGGCAACGAGCGGCGAATGCTGCCAGAGGGCGATCCGGCCAGATACCGTCGCCTGTTAGAAACCAATGGTACCCAATAAGATCCTCCGCGCTAGGGAACAGACTTGCCCTATAGACCATTGCTTTACGGCAGTTGGGGCAGCAAAAGGGTCACAAAATAGAACACCAGCGGAGCCGTAAACACGTAGCTGTCTGTCCGGTCTAATATTCCACCGTGGCCTGGAATAAGCTGTCCAGAGTCTTTAACGCCAGCATCGCGCTTCATTAGGGATTCGGTCAGATCGCCTAGGAGACTGGAGATTCCAATTAAAATGCCAAAGGCCGCTCCAGATAACGCCCAGCTTGGCCAGCCCATCAAATAAGCGCTGACCATGCCAGAGAGCATAGAGCCGCCAACGCCAAACAGAGCGCCTTCTAAGGTCTTTTTGGGGCTGATATTAGAAAGCGGTGTTTTGCCTAGCCATTTGCCAAATGCGTAAGCGCCGATGTCAGCCGCCCAAATGCAGACAAATGCTGCCAGGGTCAAAACTAAGCCAGTGGGAATCCCTGGCGCACCGTCCGCCAAAGGCCAATAGCCGCCAAAGGGCAGATTTGCGGAATCTTCTGTGCCAATCTGACGCAGCCGAATCCAAAAGCTGGGCAAATATCCGCCGTAGAATAGCCCCAGGAGAGAAGCTGCTACATCTGCGATCGTGGCGAATTTGGGCTGAAACAGGAGATAAAAACAGATGATCGTTCCTCCCACAGGCAGCACTGCATCGGCTAGGACAGGGTAACCGTAGGCAATAACCAATACAGCTTGACTGACCACCAGTGTGGTTTTGGTCGCTGGGAGAATGCCCTTGGCCTGCACTAACTGAAAGATTTCAAGCTGTCCCAGAAAAACGATAATTCCAAATCCGACGGTAAAGTACCATCCTCCCAGAACAATCAGTCCTAATGCTAGTAGGATGGCGACTAGCCCGCTTGCAATACGAACCCAGGGCATAAGCGTTGAAGAATTGCCACAGCGACAGCTTGAAGCGTTGCACTTTTTCTGAGGAACCGGGTTGCCGTAAATAGTTTGCCTGGCAAACCAGAGCTCTTACTTCACGGCTTTTATTGAAAAGTGACGCCGATAACTGATATAGGCTAACAACATCAACGGTTCTTTGGGAATCCTTGGAGGGATCTTTGGCAGCCGATTTTAGTGTTTATGGCATTTCAGCCTCGGCTTTCATGCGCTCTAGCGTTCGCTGCATTTGCTCAAACATTTGCTCTGGGGTCATACCAAATTGGCCCAGTTGAGTTTTAAGCTGCTCTACGGTCATCTTGGCAGAAAAATCTTCTGAGAGCTCAAAGCGCTTCATAAAGATACGATAGCGCTCCATGATGGCTTCCATCTGTTCGATATAGAGCTTTTTGCCTTCCCGGTCGAATTTGCCATATTCCCCACCCAGCTGCATCAGAGACTGATAGTCTTGAAACAGCTTCATGGCCTCTTGTTGGATGAGTTCAGAGTCGAAGAATCCCATTTTAGTTGCTGACTGTTAACGACGATAGGCCGCTGATTTATCCAGAGTCATAACCCAAAGCCCAAACAGAGCGGATAATAGCAGCCAAAATTGATTTAGCCAGTACTGTAAGGCTAATGGCTTTCTGACGCCTATGAAAGGTGAGAAAACCCTACTTACAGGGTTTTCTTTCTGAGTAGGATGGCGGTTTGCTCCCCACTCTTACACCTGACTGAATTCAAAAACGCACTGAATTTAAAAACGCTGCTCAAAAACGCTGCTCAGAAACGCTGTAGACACGACTCTGTAACTGTGACCTTAGAGGTAGACGCGTATGGCTTCTCCGACTGTTCCGCCTCAATCGTCGGGGCAATCTATAGAGGCAGGCTCTCAATTAATCGGGACTCAATGTATCGGCCCCTGCAATCCGCCAGATGTGACGGGAAAGGGCTGGCATGGCCAGGTCAAACTAGGCTGGCAGCGACAGGGCGATAGGACAGCCCCGGTAGAAACAAGGACGGCTGCTCCGCTGAGGCTTCAGCGTCCGTTTTATCCGGAAGGCAATGCAGTATGTCACAGTACGGTCATTCATACGGCTGGGGGCATGGTGGGGGGCGATCGCCTCGATTTAGAGTTTGATTTGGGGCCTAGGGGCCAGGCGCTGGTGACGACGGCAGCGGCCAACAAGATCTATCGCAGCAGCGGCGCGATCGCGGCTCAAAATATTGCCTTAACTTTGGCGGCTGAAACTAGCCTGGAATGGTTTCCCCAGGAGACGATTGTGTTTAACGGTGCTCAGTTTCAACAGCGCTTGAGGGTTAATCTGGCCCCCGGTGCAGTTTGGCTCGGGTGGGAGGTAACGCGGTTTGGCCGCAGTGCCCGAGGGGAGCGGTTTATGACGGGACAGTGGCGATCGCACACAGAAGTTTGGCAGGCCAGCCGCCCGCTGTGGATCGATCGGCAGCATCTGGTGGGAGGCAGCCCTGCGCTGGATAGTCCCCACGGGTTAGCCTATCAGCCCGTTATTGCCAGCTTCGCCATTTTAGGAATTCAGGCAGACGCCGACTGGATTGCCAAAGCCCGTGAGCTGGCTGTTTCCGACGTAAACGGTGACGCCGTGGGCGTCACCGCGCTTACAAAAGGACTGCTATGCCGCTACCGAGGTCACTCTAGTCAGAGCGCCCGTCGCTGGTTTATCCGGGTTTGGCAGATGATTCGCCCGGCGCTTCTGGGGCGTCCGGCCTGTCTTCCCCGCGTTTGGATCCGATGATACTTTGGATAAAGTATTTGAGGACTAGAAAATATCATTCCGCCTTAGCAGTCGCGATTTTCAATAACACCGTCTGGCATGATGGTGTTGCAAAAGCGCACCTGCCTGCGGCCTACGCCCCGGAGATTAGCGCCGGTTAAATCAGCATTTTCTAAGTTGGCGGTGCCAAGATGGGCCCCTACCAAAATCACACCTCGCAAGTTTGCCCCTGTCAGGTCGGCATCAGTGAGTTCGGCCTGGGTCAGCACCGAGTCGCTCAAATCTGCATCGACCAGTTTGGCCCCGCTAAAGTCAGCGCCGTTCAAGTCAGATTTTTGTAGAGTGGCTCCGGTCAAATCAGCATTGTTGAAATAGGTCAGCATCAGATTAGAGCCGCTTAAATTCGCTCCCTGCAGATTGGTTGATATTAAGGATGCGACTTTGAGGTTGACCCCGGTCAGGTCTGCGTTGCTGAGATCATCATCATTAAAAATACAAACGGGACATTCCCGCGTGTCTAGCAGGATTTCAACGTCCTGGGGAAAAGCTGTGGCGGGGAGGGCCAGGGTCAGCATCCCGAGAAGCATGACCAGCAGGGTCAGAAGTTTAGATTTCATAGTGCGTTTAGTCGCGATCGCCGTACGGTTTTATTCTCCCATCTCGCCGTTTCACCCTTCAAAGGAATCACAGCTCAAAAATAGTCATCGGTTAAAGCAAATTGTGGTCAATGGCGAAGCGAACTAATTCGGCCCGATTGTTTGCGTCTGTTTTACGCAGCAGATTGCTGACGTACTTTTCGATGGTGCGATGGCTCAAAAACAGGCGATCGCCGATTTGAACATTGGAGAGCCCCTCTGCCAGCAGCGTTAGCACATCTTGCTCACGCTGGGTTAGCTCAAAGTCAACCGAGGGCGACTCTAGGGTAGTTACGGTTCCGGTTTTGGGCTGAGCCTCGCCAATGGTCGCCTGATTCATACCTGCAGACTGAACCCACACCGACTGGATAATCTGCATCCGCTCCAGCAGATTACGCACGATGGCGGCCAGCTCTGGCAGCTCGAAGGGTTTGGGCAGGTACACATCGCATCCCATCTGATACCCCTTAATGCGGGCGGCAGTTTCTGTGCGAGCAGTTAAAAAGATCACAGGCAGCAGCCGATATTGGGGCCGCTGTCGTACCTGCTGAATCAGTCCATAGCCATCTAACCCCGGCATGGAAATGTCAGTAATAATCAGATGAGGCTGATGGGTTTCCAATCGAGACAGCGCTTCGCGACCGTCCTGGGCCGATACAACCGAATATCCCGCCAGCGATAAGTATTCACTAATGGACAGGCGAGTCCCTTCATCGTCATCGGTGACAAGAATGGTCAGCGGCATAGCTCGGCGAACAAATTCAATAGACTCATCTTCCTAGCATAGGCGGCTTCCCCAACAGGAGGGCCGTTCAGGTGCAAATCATTGGGTAGCGTTAGCGATTATTTACGTCCGGACACAAAAGTTCTCAAAAAAGCTTCGGCACTGCTGCTGCCATTTGCTTCGGATTTCTAGCCCCATTAGGGTATAGATTTATCGTCTAGATTATGATGACCTATTTCGTTTGCCTCCATGATGCCGAGACCGACCGCTGGCTTTGGGGGCAAAATCCTGCTGAGGTGGTGGTTGCCTATTGCCTTAGCCAGGTTGCTGCGGCACTGGAGCAGGTGCAGCAGGCCGTCGATCGGGGATTGACCGCCGTGGGATATCTGGCCTATGAAGCCGCCCCCGCCTTCGACTCAGTCCTCAGGGTTTACAATCATCAGGTGGTGACTTCCGATCGTCCCCAACCATTTCCCCTGGTTTGGTTTGGACTATATCAGCAGCTTCACTGGCTCAACGATCAGGGGCAACTGCGCCAGCTATTACCCAGCAGCGATCGCGGCGGCACCGCGTTGGCCCAAAAAATCAGCTGGAAAAAATCCAGCCCGCCTAGTTCGACTAGCTCAACCTATCAACTGGGCCGCTGGCAGCCGACGGTAGATCAAGCCGCTTTTAGACAGGCGATCGCGGCAATTAAACAAGCGATCGCCCAGGGCGAAACCTACCAGGTCAACTACACGTTTCGGCTCAATGCATCCTTTCAGGGCAGCCCTTGGGGCCTATTTTTAGATTTGGTAGAGCGACGCCCCGGCAACTACGCTGCCTACATTGATCTGGGCCGCTATGCCCTCTGCTCCGCCTCGCCGGAGCTATTTTTTACCCTAGCCGGTCAGCAAATCTGTGCTCGCCCTATGAAAGGCACCCAGCCTCGTGGCTTAACCCTAACTAACGACCAGCAGGCAGCGGCAGAGCTACAACGCTCACCTAAAAATCGAGCTGAAAACCTGATGATTGTGGACATGATTCGCAACGATTTGGGGCGAATTGCTGAGATTGGCAGCGTCAGCGTGCCTGCCCTATTTCAAACCGAGCGATACCCTACGCTGTGGCAAATGACCTCTACCGTAACGGCCCGCACCCAGGCGTCTTGGCCCAGCATCATGGCCCATTTATTCCCCTGTGCCTCTATTACAGGGGCTCCTAAGGCGCGCACTACAGCTTGGATCGCCGAGTTAGAAACCACGGCTCGGCAAATTTACACTGGAACAATTGGCTATCTAGCCCCCCAGCGCCGCGGCCAGTTTAATGTCGCCATTCGCACTGTGCTGGTCGATCGGCATGCTAAACAGGCTGAATACGGTGTGGGCAGCGGTATTGTGTGGGACTCTGAAGCCGACCAAGAGTACAACGAGTGTGCCCTGAAAACCCAGGTGTTAACCCCAACGCCAACGGCATTTTCGCTGCTTGAAACCCTGCGATGGACTCCCCAAGGCGGCTACTTTCTCAAGTCCTACCATCTACGGCGGCTCGCCGCCTCAGCCGTCTACTTTAGGTTTAAGATCGATTTAGCCAGGGTAGAAACCGCTTTGCAAACCTTTGCCCAAACTCTGAAGGCTAAGCCTCATCGAGTCCGACTGGTAACAAACCAGGAGGGTCACTGCTCCATTACGGCGACGGTATGGCAACCCCCACCACCGCTGCTGCGACGGGTAAAACTTGCTGCAGCCCCTGTGGATACCTCTAGCGCTTTTCTATACCATAAAACGACTCATCGCTCAGTCTATAACGCGGCGCTGCAGCAGTGCTCCGACTGCGACGATGTGGTGCTGTGGAACGAAAAGCATTACATCACAGAGTCTTGTATTGCCAATATCGTTGTGCCTGTGGGAGACAAATGGCTAACCCCCCCAGTGGAGCATGGCCTGCTGGCTGGAACCTTTAGGGCCTGGCTGATCGATCAGGGCAGGCTAGAGGTTGCGCCCGTTTCCCAACAGCTTCTACGCTCGGTGGGTCAGTTTTACTTGATCAGCGCACTGCGCGGATGGCAGCCGGCTCTGCTCCAAAAGCCTGCTTGATCTGAGTATCTGAGTAGTGGATTTTGCCCAATATCTACATCTCAAACTGATTAAAAAGAACCTGTATAAAGGGAACCATTCGGTCAAAATTATGATCAGTGTGATAGGGTCAGTTTGGAATTTTGCAGCCGTTGATACAGTGTGATGATTATGAATAGTCGGTTCTTTGTGTCTCAATTCAGCGTTGGCGTTGTGGCTTTAAGTGCTGCCTTAACAGGCGGTGCTGTTGTGTCCCCTCAGGTTTTAGCTCAGCAGGTCGTCAATGTTGCCCCCACGGGCAGTGAAGCTGCAGGTGACAGTACGATTGCCTGGCAGTTTGACAGTGTTGATAGCGTTGAGGCGAGTTCTATTCAGGTGTATCTCAACGATCAAGAAGTAACTAGTCAAACCATTATTGATACTACCCGCAACTATTTTGGCTATCGTCCGCCCCAGGATTTGGCACCAGGCCGCTACCAGGTGCGCGTAGAGTTTACTAACACTCAAGGGGCTCGGTTCGCTGCGACTTGGCCCTTTACCGTGGCTGATGCAGCTGTAGAAATTAGTTCTATTACCCACAATGGCGCCGATCAGCCCTTAGGCAGCGGCGCCAGCTTTTTAGCCACAATCAACGGTACCCCCGGTGCAACGGCTTCTGTACTGCTGGTTCAAAACGGTCAGACGGTTAGCACCCTACCGGCAACAGAGGTGTCTAGCGGTGTCTATGTTGCGAGCGTCACGGTCGGGAATAATGCAGTTAGCGAAGGCATCTTGGTTGGACGGTTAACCCAGGGCAGTCAGGTTGTCTACAGTGTGGCATCTCAATCTTTTGCCTTTAGCCCAGGCACAACGACGGCAACGGTCTCTCAGAGCCAAACCGGAGGCGGCACTCAAGTGGTTGATTCTGGCGTTAGCCAAACCGAGCAGGTGTCGTTAACCCTGGATGTGACCAGCCATACTAATCGTCAAACCATCAGCGGCGATCGCGGCTTTATGTTGGAAGGTACAACGGCTCCGGGAGCTACCGTGCGCGTCACCGTAGTAGCCTCGGCGCCTAGTTTTGGCCCCTTCTCCATTGGCGGTGCCCAAAACGTTTTGGAAAATGCCCCGGCTGAAGTCGATGAGGATGGCACTTTTGCCATCAGCGTTCCTCGCCCTGGCATCCTGCAAGGCGGCACTCAGTATGCTGTTCAAGTTACAGCGACTCTAGATGGAGAAACCGAAGTGGTTGAGTTAATTCTGGTGCAGCAGTAGGTCAAATTTGCGATTCCAGCGACACTGGGTGCGTTAAGCAATCTGACCAAAGCGATAGAGAGTGCCTGGGGAAATGTCGCTTTCCCCAGACCCCATCGACCAGGCTGTGGTTTTATAAATGTTCGGTTTGATCGGAAAGTGCGGTGGCGCAGTCGGCGATCGCCTGCTCAATTTTTTCGTGGCTGTATTCGGTATCAGGGTGAGGCGGCTCTCCCGGCTTTTGAAAATGGGGTGTTTCGCCAGAGATTTGACCCCAGCAGCGATTGACCTGACGGGCAAACTCATAAAATAGAGCTGGATTTTGCTGCAGTTCTGTAAGGCTTTGATGTAAAGCACTCAGCGGCGATCGCAGATGTTGACTCAATCTGGCGTTGGCATTTACCCAGGTTTGTAGGGTAATCTTTAGCGCTCCGGCTGTATCGTTGATGTGCTCATCGATAAATCGCTCCACAGTTGCCTTTGCTTGGGCTAGGGGCGGTATGGGCGAGGTTCCCTTTATAAGGCCGCTGCCTTCTCGACCAATGGCTTCGGCTAGGGAAAACGGTCGCTCTCGGATAATCTCCTGCTCCAGCGCAGCGGTGTCCAGATGGGCCGGTGACGGATCAGCCGGTGACGGATCAGATGGTGACGG